>DAOUBO010000325.1:0-9390 GCA_034432695.1 Anaerolineae bacterium
AGGCGCGGGTGCCCGCCGTGGGGCTGTGGCCGGCCCCCGCCACGGTGAAGGCCCGCCCGGTGCTGCCGGGGAAGGCGCCCAGGGTGGCGGTGACCACCTCCACCACGGTGGGCGTGTAGCCCAGGGTGAACTCAAAGGCGCCCAGGTCCACCGCGTCGCTGATGACCACTCCCACCGTGAAGACCTGTCCGGCGGTGACGGTGCGCAGGGCCGGCTGCACGGAAAGGGACGCCGCCTGCTGGATCGCCGCAGGCTCCGCATTCAGGCCCGCCGCCCCGCCGCAGCGCGTGCCCCAGCGGTAGGCCACCCGCTGCACGTCCAGGATGTCCACGTCGCCGTCGCCGTCAAAGTCGCCCAAACAGGCGGTGATGACCAGCGTCCCGTCCTGGGTGAGGACGCTGATGGCCTGGCCCGGCACATTGGTGACCTGCACGCCCTGCAGGCGCAGGGAGGCCGTCCCGCCGACGACGGGCAGGAGCCGCACGTAGGCCAGCGCGCCGGAGCCGCTGGCCCCCGCCGGGGGGGCGCCGATGCTGAAGGCGCCAAAGGTGGCCGTGCCGTTAGTGTTGTCCACGGTGGGCCCAACCGGCGTGAAGGAGCGGCCGGTGCTCCCCGGGAACTCGCCCAGGACGATGTTCTGCACCGTCACCAGGCTGGGGCTGTAGGCCAGGGTGAACTGGAAGGAGCCCAGGTTGGTGACGTTGGAGATGGCCACCGCCACGGTGATGGGCACACCCGCGCTGGCCGAGGCGCTGACGGGCGAAATCCGCACCACGGTGGCCGTCGGCGGAACCTCCGTCACGGTGATGAAGTTGGTGCGGGTCAGGGTGTCGCTCCCGCCCGGGCCGGCGACGGTCAGGGAGACGGTGTAGACGCCGACGGCGTTGTAGGTGTGGACCGGGCTGGGGACGGTGTCCGTCCCGCCGTCGCCAAAGTTCCAGACCCGGCCGGTGATGGCGCCGCTGGAGCGGTCGGTGAACTGCACCGTCAGCGGGGCGTAGCCGGAGGTGGGGGAGGCGGTGAAGTCGGCCACCGGCGGGACGCTCTCCGCCGTGAGGGTCAGTTCCTCCAGGGCGATCTCGTTGACGAAAGCGCCGGTGGCGGCGTTGGTGCGCACGATGCCCACGACGATGCTCCCATCGTCGGCGTAGGCGCTGCGGGGCACGTCCAGGACGATGCGGTGGACCTGATAGTCGCCCGTGTTCACCGTGGTGCCCGTGTCCGCGCCGTCTATCTGGACCTTCTGGATGCGGGCTGTGCCGGAGGGCTGCCAGAAGGTCAGGTGCAACTGGTAGGATTTGGCCGGTACCAGCCGGTCAAAGCGATAGCGCAGGGTGTTGTCGCTCTGGTCCACGCGGACGCTCTGGTAGGGCAGGATGCCCCAGGCGGTGTTCGCCACGCCGTCCAGCCAGCCGTAGGGCCGCTCCGTGGCGGAGGGATACTGGGGATCGTTACCGCCGCCCGCGTCAGCGTAGCGGTAGTCTATGTCGTAGAGGTTGACCGCGCTCACCACCGCGCCGTCAATGCCCGGCGCCTGGACGGTGACGCTGATGGCCCGGTCGGCGTAGAGGGCCGGGTCCAGGCGGAGGGAGAGGCGATGCACCCGCCCGTCGCTCAGGTCCTCCGGCCCAGCGATGAGGTTGCCGTCCACGTAGATGCTCTCCTGCCGCCCGGCGCCGTCGCACTCGTGGAGGGTGACGTCCAGGTGGTAGAAGTGGCCGGGGAGCAGGTGGTCAAAGCGGTAGGCCACCCGACCGCCCGGGTCCAGGCGCAGGGTTTCGTGGGGCTGGGAGCCGCAGGCCATCACCGCGTCGGGCTGGCCCTCGTCCCCGTAGCCGTAGCCGCGGGCCGGGTCATAGGCCACATCGGAGGCGCCGCCGCTATCCAGCAGGACGGGGCTGGCCAGGCCCACGTAGAGGTCCCGCCAGGTCTCGTTATTGCCCTCGTCGTACTCGTTGACGGCGTTGTCCCGGTCTGCGCGGGCGAAGAGGCGATACGGGCCGGGCGCGGTCGGCGTCCAGGTGAAGGCGACCGTGGTCGTGTTGCCGCCGGGCAGCGGCGCGAGGCCTTGCGTCCCTACTATTGTGCCGCCGGCGTCAGGGTTGCCCTGGTAGAGCGCCACGGTCTGCGCGCCGGCGGCCGTCTGGCCGTGATTGCGCAGCGTCAGGGTGACCGTCACTGTCTCGCCCGCCATCGGCTCGTCGTCGGAGAGGGCGATCTGGGTCACCCGCAGGTCGGGACGGGTGCGCACGGTCAGGCTGGCCGTGGCCTGGTTGTTGTCCTCGTTCGTCTCGGCGATGCGGTTGTACGGGTCCACGATAACGCGCACGGGCACGGTGCCGGTAAAGCCGAGGGTGTTCCACTGAATGGTGGCCTGGGCCGCGCCGCCGGCCGAGACGTTCGGCACAAAGGCCGAGCCGACGTACCACTCGCCCCAGCCGGGAGCGGCCGCATAGAAGGCCGCCGTGAGACCACCCGTATCCAGACCGCTGTTGTTGCGGAGGGTGGCCGTGATGGGAACCGTCTCGCCTTCGGTGGGGCCGGAGGCGCCGAAAGCGATGTCCGATGCGCTCAGGGCCGCGTCCGGCCGGGCCGAGGGGGTTGCGGAGAAGTCCGCCAGGCCCAGGGACAGGAAAGGCGCGACGTAGAAGCGGATGGGCACGTCCACCTCGCCGCTCCGTCCGGATAGATACGCGTTGACCGCCGCGGCCAGGTTGCCGGTGGTGAGGCTGGCCGGGTAGGTGGGCGTGCCGCTCCAGGTCCAGTCCACCGTGCCGTCATCGCCCACATCGGCCGCGACGGTGAGCGGGCCGGGGTCGGGGGCGTCGTTGTTGACCAGCAGGGAGACGGTGGCGGTCGCATACGTCTGGGCCGCCAGGCGGATGTACCGCATCTTGCTGCCGGTGGGGGTCATCTGCAGGTTGGTCAGGAGCACCTGCCCGGCCTTGCTAAGAGAGACCCGGACCGGTACATCCAAACTGCCGGACGTGGGCGCGCCGTGGGTGGCCCAGTAGCGGCTGAAGGCGGCGGCCAGGTTGGAATTGGTCAGGGAGGTGGCGTTGTCCACGTTGCCGGTCCACTCCCAGTCCCAGGAGCCGTCGTTCCCGATGTCCAGGCGGAAGGTGAGGGAGCCGGAGCCGACGTTGCTGATCAGGGCGTCCAGCGTTGCGCTGTTGAACGCGCCGGCGGGGACGCGCAGCGCAGCGGTCTGCTCGCCCGCGGCGCCGAAGACCAGCCGCCGGCCGTACTGCACCTGATAGGTACGGCCGCCAGAGAAGGTCTCCGGCAGGTTGAGGCGCGTGGTCGTGTAGGGGGCAGATTCCACCTGCTCGGCGATGTAGCAGTTCAGCTTCTGCGTGCTGGCCGGCGGGTTGGTGGTGCCGGAGAGGGATTCGCAGTACTCTATGCGGATGCGGCCAGCGCCGCCGGCACCGCCCTTCTCGTGTGGTTTGCAACCATTTCCACCAAGTCCTCCATAGGCCAGAACCTGGCTGGTACCCAAAGCCACATCGCGCCCTACTATATAAACACTTCCACCCGAACCGCCACCACCACCGGCACTTTCGTCTCGAGTATTTCCAGTATTACCCCCGTTCTGCCCAGCAGACTGAATAACGCCTGTGGTAACATTGAGCACTTGTGCAAAGATAATGACAATTCCACCACCAGTTCCTCCATCACCTCCCGGAGTATTATAATCATTATTAGGAGCTTTTCCGCCTCCGCCTCCACCGCTTCCCAGAAAAATTGACTGTCTCAAATCCGCTACTCCATAAGTTGAACCTGGTGGAGCACCTCCATTGAGGCCGGAGGTACCCTGCGTTCCATAACTTCCACCTCCCCCTCCTCGTGCTTCCCCACCACCGAATGTTCCCAGCCCACCCCCACCTGCACCACCATTTGGGGGAGAATTCACTTTTTCCACATCCCTAGCAAGTTGATGAGGACCACTATAGCTTTCACCATATCCACCGCCTGGACGATTTAATGGTCCATTTTCAGGACACGGTGTCACTCCACACCATTGGCCTCCTTGACCGCCTCTGAAACCAAGGCCATTTGCCGTAACACCGCCTGACAAGTTCACCACACCGTTGCTTCTGAAAACGATGACGCCTCCAGTATTCCCCTCCCAAGCATGCGCAGTCAGAGTTCCCCCGCTTTGCACTGTCACATTCCGATAATGGGGCACCCGCAGAACCTGAGCCTTACCCAGTCCAGCCACACGGATCGCTGAGGTTCGGTCGTGGCCTATCGCATTGTTACCCAAGTCGGGATCATCGGCCGTGAATGTCTCTGCCACACCCCCATAATCACAATGCTCGTATAGAATAGCGATCGTCCCAGGCGAAACTCTGATGGAAGAGACCGTATCATTACCAATATAGTTATCAGTCAGGCAGCGATCATCTCCAGTGAAAGTCTCAGCACGGCCCGAGTAGTTGGGATGCTCATACAGGGTTACGCTCGGTGATCTGCTGGTATACGAGTTGCGCAAATTCTGGCTCAGGGTTAGTGAGTTATTTCCAAGACCTGCGATCGTTCCAAACTCGTAGTTTCCTGCCCCCGTTCCCTGTATCTGGATAACCAGCACTTCATCACCCACACTGAATCCTGCCGTGCTTGCCACCGGCACCACTCTCTGACCAGCAGCAGCTGTGCCCGCCACAGCCGTGCGCACGTTGTCCACATACACTGTCTGCCCCGAACTCACTACCAAATCCCCATCCCTTCCATCCCCGAACATATCATACGACACCGTGCCCTGACCAAAGGGCGTGGCATACTTCCCCACACCCCACAGGGTGCTGTAGTCCTGGCTGTACACCTTGACTGGATGCAGGCTCTGCGGGTCGGGGCCCAGGGTGTGGGTGAACTCGGCCCACTGGCCCTGCGTGCCGGAGGCGAAGGTCGCGCTCCAGTCCAGCGGCCGCTGCACGGTGCCCGGCGGGGTGTCGGGCGTGTAGGCCGTGACCATCCCCCGCACGGTGAGGGTGCGGGTGGGATGATCCGGGTCGCTGGTGCGGATGGTCAGGGTCCGCTCAAAGGGGCCTTCGGGCAGGTCGGCGGTGTTCAGCGTCAGGTCGTAGAGGGCCACGTCGCCGGGCGGCAGGCGGCGGCTCCCTACGCCGGAGACGGAGAGGCCGGGGACGCTCCCCACGTAGGCCAGTAGGTCCATGAACCCGACGCTGCCCACGGCCACCGTGCGCCGCAGCAGGGTGCCCCGCGCTGCCGTGCCGAAATCCCATACCTCGTCAGCCTCGGCCATGGCGAAGGCCGGCCGCGGGTCGGCCTGGAAACTGGAGAGGGGCCGCGCTGCCGTGTCCAGGATGTTGCCCTGGTAATCGGTCCAGAAGGCCATGACGATGTAGTCCTGGTTCGGGTCGTAGGGCGGGTTGAAGGTGGACAGGTCGAAGGTGACCGGTTGGACGGTGGGGCCGGGAGGCAGGGTGACGGTGATAGGGATCTCGGAGACCACCGTGCCGGTGATGTCCACGAACTCCAGGAAGAGGTGGGCATCGGCCAGGGTCCTATCGGTGGGGTTGTTGACCACCAGGTTGACCGTGTTGGCGCCCGTCGCGAACGGCGCCGTGGTCACTATCTCCACGCCAGGGTCCGGCAGCATCTGCCCACTATAGGCGGCCAGGTTCTCGGTCGGCGTGTTCAGGCGCACCGGCGTGACAAAGCGGTGGTTGCCCTGGGGGTCGTTATAGGAGACGATGACGATCGGCTCGGTGTAGGGCTCGCGGTTGATGGTGTACTGGAAGGTATCGCGCGGGGTGCGGGCCTCCACGGTGAAGGACTCGCCGTTGTAGACCTTGCCGGAGAGCAGGCCCACCTTCACGCCAAGGGCGCCCACGTTCTGCAAGGTAGGCGAAGCGTAGCCGCTACCAAAGTTCAGCGTGCCCGTGATGCCCGCGCCGTCGCTCCAGGCCAGGGTCCAGGTGCCGGCACCCACATCGCAGCCGGCGGGGTTGCCGCACTGGACGGTGAAGGTGTAGGTGCGATCGGCATTGCCGGTGTAGTAGCCGCCCACGGCGGGCCGGGCATGGCCGGACTGCGTCCACTGGGGCGGCAGCGGGCTCTGCAGCACGATGCGGCTGCCCACGACCACCTGTTTCTGCGCCCGCACCCGGCCCGAGCCGCCCACGGTGTTGTTGGTGATGCTCACCGAGTCGTCGGGCGCGATCATCACCGCCTCTACCCCATAGGCGTCGTAGAGGCCGGTGTTGAGGAGCGAGAGGGTGGCGGTTACGTAGTTGCCACTGCGGATGGAGTGCACCCCGGCGATGAGTTCCGGCCTGGGGAACGAGGCCGGGTTGAGCGGGTCGGTGCCCAGGCGAGCCTCGGAGCGGTCGGAGTAGCCGTCCAGGTCGGAGTCCTTGTTGAAGCGGAAGAGGGCCACGGAGCCGGGCGCGGCGGGGGTGTCCTGGAAGCCCTCGGAGCCGTCGCCCAGGCTGCTGGTGTAGACGTTCCACCAGTCGGCGGTGGAGAGGGCGTGCTTGCACCAGAGGGTCGTGCCCACGCGGCGGGGCTCAACGCACCAGGCCGGCGTATCGGCGCGGTACTCCGGCGTCCAGATGGCGACCAGGTTGCCGTCGGCGTCGGTCGTGTGGGGGAAGTAGCGGGCCAGGACGTCCAGCACCGTCTCCTCGCCCCAGGTGGGGATGAGGTAGGTGTCAATGGATTCGTCACCGTCGTCGGTGCCGTCCTCCAGGGCGATCAGCACACCGGCGTTGACCGCGTCCTGATAGAACAGTTCGTCAATGCCGTAGGTGAAGTCCTCCACCACGATGCGCACCGGCCCGCCCAGGTCCACCGCCTTCATCTGCTCCAGGGTGAGGGGGATGCGGCGGGAGGTGTAGGTGTGTTCTTCGTTGGGCATGAAGTTGTGGTACTTACCGTCGCCGCCCAGGTCAGGGCCGACAAAGTAGGTATAAGCCGGGTTGGGATCGTCGCCGATGTAGATGTTGAAGGCCAGGTTGGCAATCTCACGGGCGTACTCGGTGCCGGTGTTGCGCACCTGGTAGGTGAACCACAGGTCAGCGGCGTGGGAGGAGTCCACCGCGGTGGCGGTGCCCCAGGACTCCTGGCTGGAGAAGGCCTCGCCGTTGGTGATGGTGTGTTCTTCGTAGCGGGTGTTGGTAGTGGTCTGGGCACCACCCCAGGAACGACCTCTTGTCTCTGTCAATGTAGGTACTGGCTGGAAAGAAGGGACCGTAAGTTGGTAGAGAGTTGCAAATGATGTGCTGGATGATCCTTGGTTTTCAACCAGCCGCCCCCCACCTTTTACGATCTCACCAGTAGCGCTACCTGGGTTCTGTGTCGTAAGTTGTTGTCCAGAGCTGCCACTCCCAACTCCGGTGGCCTGGTTAGTACAAGTCGGTGGAGATGGTTTACAAAGATTGAGCCCAGCCTCTTTGTCCATCTGATCTTTCCTTGGATCAGGGCCGGCTGGAGCAGAAGATTGTTTCTTCGGCCCGACCAGGGTTTCAACAAACTTGATACCTTTTCCTGCAAGATCCAGGGCTGAGTTGGCTATACTCAGACAGGCTGCTGTCCGAGTAGGACCGCTTGTGCAATATTTCCACACAGCTTTTGCACCCAGAACTAAAGCTCCTACAACAGGTATGCCTTGGGGTGCTAATCCGGACCGGTGGAGTGGTGGATCAAGTTCTGCCATCATAGCGCCCAAAGGACGTGAAACCGCCACCTCTTCCCACTCGTTCCACGTCACCGTGTTCGCCACGCTCGTGCTCGTCCCCTCCGTCTTCGCCGTGCTGTAGGAGCGCTCGGTGCCCTGGCTGATGGTGTGATCGGTGGTCACGGTGGTCACCGTCTCCACGTGCAACGAGGAGGGCACCACGTCCACCTCCGGCACTGGGAAGGCCGCCACCAGGGGGTGGTTGCCGGGGGCCTTCACCCACGAGGGCATCTCGGCAAAGATCACGCCCCAGTCCTCATTGCGCGGCAGCGCGCCGTAGCCGCAGTAGCCGCCGCTGCCGGGGCAATAGGTGTTGCCGAAGAGTTCCTGCCCGTCGTCAAACTTGTCCCGGTCTGTGGACTCGCGGTTCATGTTCAGCCCCAGCTCCCAGCGCTCGGCCAGGTCGGGGACGGAGTCCTGGTCGTCGTCCCGGCAGCCGGGGATCTGCGGCGGCCAGCCGGCGAAGGGCTTGCCGCTGGCGGGCGGCCCGCTGCGGCGGTTGGCCAGCCAATCCTTCAGCGCGGCCACCTCATCGCCATCCTTCACGCCATCGCCGTCGGAGTCGGGGTTCAGGGAGTCGGTGCACCACCACTGCTCCTGTGTGTTGGTCAGGCCATCGGCGTCGTCATCCACGCTGGAGAGGGCGGCGATGGCGGCCTGCTGCTCAGGGCTCAGGCTCTGCATCCTGGCGCGGAGGTCGGCGCGGACCGTGTCCATAGCGGCAACGAGGGCAGTGGCGATCTGATCGCTGGCCGTCAACTGAATCTGGAGGCTCTGGACCTCTTCGGCCTTTGCCAGAAGGGGCTTCAGGCTGGATTGCAGCCAGGCCTTCTCCGGCCCCGCTGCGCGTGCCAGCAGCCCCAGGTCGTCCGTGGCCTGTGGCTCAAAACGCAGGCGGGCCAGGGTCTCCATCTGGACATCATCGGCCAGGACCAGGGCCCAATCCGGCCCCTCTCCCAGAACCACCACACCCAGTTCGTCCAGCCGGGCACGGGCCGTTGGGTTGGGAAACGTCACGCGAGCCCGGAAGGGACCAGGAACACCCGCGGTCAGGATCGGGAATTCCAGGGCCTGTGAGGAGAAAGAAGGTGAGGCAATGTGTATAGCGGGGACAGTGCCGGTCAGGGTCAACATCAGCGCAAGGGTTGCGGCGAGGGGCTTTCTCAACATCGTATACCTCCTGGAGAATCCAGACGTCTGCATTAGTGTATGATATCACAAAGTTGTTCCGAATTTTCGGAAATCTTCAGGAAGTCATCGCTATGCGGCGGAGGCACAGTGGTGGGCTTACTCTGGGGGAATCGTTTGGGGGCTGAGGAGGAAAACAAGCCCGCCACCGTGGCATTGAGTTTTGCCTTGACGGTTGGCGGGCTCTGTGGTAGAATCCCTGCCGCCAGGGCGCGCCATCCGTCCTGGCCGTCGCCTCGGGCTGGGCTCAAGCCGCGAGGCGATTTTTGTTGTCTGCAAGGGCTGCGTTGCGGTCTTTCTGTAGGTGCATTGCTGTAGATATTATACCACCAAATCGCCCGGAAGCCATAACAATTTCGTGACAATTTCTATCTGTTGCAGACAGGTTGAGATATCCCTCCCTCCAAATGTTCCGCTCAATGCTCTCCAGGAATATCTCTCATCGGGTTCACAGCACACCGGGTTGACCCTCCGACAAAGATGGCGTAAAATAGGGT
>DAOUBO010000326.1:0-2375 GCA_034432695.1 Anaerolineae bacterium
CAGGAGGAGGTGGAGCGCGCGGTGGCGCAGGCCGTCGCCCACTGGGGGCAGGTGGGCATCCTGGTCGCAGCCGCCGGGGCCTATATCCGCGCCCCCGTCCTCCGGATGACCGTCGCCGACGTGGAGCGCTCCATGGCGGTGAACTTCTACGGCGTTCTCCACGCCGTCCGGGCGGTCCTGCCCCATATGGCCGCCCGGCGGCGCGGGCACATCGTCCTGATCTCCTCGGCGGATGGCAAGAAGGGCATCCCGCCCGACGGCCCCTACGTGGCAGCCAAGTTCGCCGTCGCCGGGCTGGGGGACATCCTGCGGCAGGAACTGCGGCCCCTGGGCATCGCCGTCACCACCGTCTTCCCCGGACGGGTGGACACGCCGATGATCGCCCACCTGCGGGTGCCGTGGATCTCGGCCAAGATCCCTCCGGAGACGGTGGCGCGGGCCATCCTGCGGGCGCTGCGCCGCCGCACCCCGGAGGTCATCCTGCCCTTCCAGGTCCGCCTCTTCGTCTACGTCAGCGCCCTTTTCCCCTCGCTGGGGGATTGGTTTACCCGGGCGTTCCATCTGGAAGGGTGGGAAATGGAATGACGGAATGACGGAATGACAGAATGACGGAATGATGGAATGACGGAATGACAGAATGACAGAATGACGGAATGACGGAATGACAGAATGACAGAATGACAGAATGACGGAATGGGGGGATTATGGGAGTGCTTGCTTCGCCCGCGGTTCATCCCTGGTTGCGGAGGGGCATCCGGGTGGTCTTCGTCCCCGGCCGCTCCACGACGGCCCTGCTGGAAGAGGTCGCGGAGCGGTTGCTGGACCGGTTCCGCCGGCGGGGGGACGTCGTCCAGCCGGCGCCGGATGAGGAGACCGACCTGATTCTGACGACCGCCCCCTTCGGGGAGCCCATCGGGTGGCGGGAGTCCCTGCTCCTGACGGCCCGGCGGAGGTTTCGCCTCCCCCGGACGCCCACCGTCGTCACGCTGATCCACGCGACGAAGCAGCGGTTCCGCCGACTGCTGGACCATTTCCGGGCGGCGCTGGCCCGCCCGGAGCCGGACCCCGCCGACTTCGCGTTCTCCGGGCTGGCGCCGGAGGCCTGGCGGGTGCTGGTGGAGCAGGGGCAGCGCGGCGGCCCGATCCTCTCGCTGGAACGGATGGTCCAGGCCCAGGCCAAGTGTCTGCGCATCCTGCTCTTTGTGGGGGACGACCGGCCGGAGGCCGCCTACGCCTTTGACCTGGTGGGCGCCTACCCCTGCTGCCGGGCCACGGAGCCCGACGCGTTCTACGACGACCTGGTCCTGCGGCTGGTGACTGCGGTGAGCGTGGAGGAGGTCACCCAGCATGTGCCGCAGGAGCCGCCCATCCCGCTGGCCCTCTGGCGAACGCTCTCCACGCCGGCGGCGATGGCCGAGGCGGCCCGTCAGTTGAGCCGCCGGGACTTCTTTACCCAGATGGTCCGTATCGCCGACCTGGTCCACGTCCCCGCCGTCTCCGACGCCGTCGCGGAGCAGTACAGCGAGGGGTGCTTCGCCACCTGGGACCCGCGCCTGGGGGCGCTGGTCGCCACGGTGACCGGAAGCGCGCGGCCGGTGGACAAACGCCAGATCGCGGAGGACGACCTGGCCGTCATTGTGGGGGTCCGGCCAGACCGGAAAGGGGCCTTCTACCAGCCCGTGGAGGGGAAGCGAAACGACCCGCCTTCTTCAGAGGCGGTGGAGATGTTCGCGATGGACGCGGGGCTGCCCCGCGTCCGATGGGTGACGGCGGAGGGAGAGGCGGAGGTCCCCGTGGCCCGCTCCAAACTCCACGGCCACCGGGGCGTGGCGGCCTACGACCCCCGGTATGTGGAATACGTCCCGATGGCCCTCCCCTATCAGTGCTACCCCGTCTCCTGCGGGACCGGCGCGCAGGCGGAGGGCATCGTGGAGGTCTTCGGGCGGGCCCGTTCCCTGCAGGACCCGGACGACCCGCGCGCGGTGGCCTTCACCATCCTGCCGGGCCACGGGGTCTTCATCGTGGAGAAATGGGTGCCGGGGAAGGCGCCGTTCCAGGCCATCTGGGAGTTGATGGACGCGGGGGCGCTGGAGATAGACTCCTTCGTCCCTCAGGGGCCGCTGACCTACCTTCCGGACGGGTCGGGCCGCCTGCGGGTGCAGACCGACAACCCGCTGGGGTGGCTGCAGGAGGAGGAGCATGAGTCATAGCAAGGAATGGGCGCTGGAGACGCGCGCGGTTCACGCCGGACGCTCCGGGGATGAGGAGCGGTCCTGGCAGCCCACCATTCCCCCCATTCACCCCTCCGTCACCTACGTCTACGAGCGGGCGGAGGACCTGGATGCCGCCTTCGCAACCGAAGGCTACGTCTACGC
>DAOUBO010000327.1:0-12638 GCA_034432695.1 Anaerolineae bacterium
AACCGCTCATACTCCTTCAGGCTGACTCTGGGATCGCCGGGGCGAATCTGCCGGCCCCGTGGGTCGGTGACAATCAGGTCCAGATCGCTGCCCGGCCATTGAAGCGTGATGTAAAGTTCGCCCTGGTTCCGGGGTACTTCCACCTGACCGATGTCCACCGTCTCTCCCTGGGTAACCTGACCCTCAAACTCGGCCAGAACGGTCCCCAGGGATTGGTGCCGCAGGCGGATGTAGACGCGCTCCAGTTCATCCAGCGCGCTGGCGTATGAGTACGTGCCGCAGCCGGATTCCCCGGCAATACGCCGTAGCAGCGCTTCATCCAGGTCGCCCGGATCGCCAAAGCCGACGGTGTAAATGCAGGTACCGGCGGAGGCGGCCTCTTTCACCGGTCCGGCCAGAATCTCCTCCGGTGAGAGTCCCTCGTTGGTCCTGCCGTCGCTGAGCAGAATGATGAGTTTCTGAGCGCCGGATGGGCCGAGAGCCAGCGCTTCGTTCGCCACCTGCAACCCGGCGCCGATATTGGTGCGGTCCTGCGGCGTCAATCCAGAGACAGCCGAACGGGCGGCCGCATAGTCCGACGTCAGCCCCAAATGGAGCGTAGCGTTCGTGGAGAATGTCACAATGGACACCAGGTGGTTGCTCTCACTGGCCCGGCCTTCCTGCTCAATCATATTGATGATGGCCCGGGCCGCCTGCTTGGCCGATTCTAACTTGATCCCCCCCTGCCATGGATCCGCCATACTTCCGGAAGCATCTATGACGAGGACAGTGGCGGACTGGGCCTCTTCAGAGGACGCTCCCGATTCCAGGAAACGAAGGATGCCGCTGGCGACGCCCTCCGCCAATTTGTCCTGTTCATTCAGCAACACGTTCAGGTCTCCGGAGAGCCACCCCATCTCTATGATGGCGCCCGGGGTGGAGGCGTGGATTTCCCGGAGGGCGTAGTAATTCAGCAGGTTGGGCGTAAAATGATCGGGTGAACGGTCCTGCGGCAACCCGGTGGTCTGCCCATATTCCTCCCACAGTGCTTGGACCAGCCGGTCCGAAGGGTCGCCGTTCCCCCTCAGTCCGGTCCCGGCGGCGCCGCCGTAGCGGGCGACTTTGTATCCGGAGGGTGAGGAAGGATTCCCCGGATTGGGACAGTAGTCGGTGTGCAGAGCCACAAAGGCGTCGGCCTGATACCCGCGCAAACCGGGGTCGTTTCCGATAAACAGGTCCACCCGCGCGCCATACACGGCGAGCCGGCCCACGACCTTCCTGGCCACGGCGGCCGTAATGTCCGCTTCGTGGACTGTCCCATCGCACGAGGAGGCTCCCGGGTCGCCCCGACCGTGTCCGGCCTGAATACCGATCCGATACCCAGCGAGGGGACGCAGAACGGGCACATTCCCGCCTTCCTCCGGGGGGAGTTGAAAGGACGCTGGCGTCGTTGGGGAGGTAGGGGCCGCGCAGTGGGTCGCGAGAAGAACCGCGCCCACCGCCAGGACTCGGATCCACCTCATCAGACGGCTCATTGGAATCCCCTCCCCTCACTGGAGCAGTGCCAGCATCGCTATGAACACCATCATCCAGGCGGCTCCCAGGACAAGAGCGAAGGGCCACACAGCCTGCACGGGCGGGCGAGAAGGCGGCGCTCCTGGTACCGCTCCGCCGGAGTGCGGGTAGCGGTCAGAGCCGGGGGCCGCGAACACAGCCGGGCGGCGCTCCCGAACTGGCCGGCCCAGCAGGACCACGATGGCCGAGGCGTCATCTCGCCCACCGCGCCGCCGGGCGGATTCCACCAGAGCCCGTGCGGCCTCTGGAAGAGCACCGCTGGCCAGCCAACCGATCTCCTGGGAAGCCAGCAGGTCGCTCACCCCATCACTGCAGAGCACCAGCCGGTCGCCCGGCAGATAGGTCACCCGCCGTACATCCACCGTCGTGGCAGGCCCTCCCAGATAGCGGGTCAGCGTGTGCCGCATCGGATGGTGTGCGGCCTCATGGGGGGTCAAAAGCCCCCGGGCCAGCGCCTCGGCCACCCAGGTGTGGTCCCGGGTCAGGAGCCAGGCCTGTCCGCCGCGGACCAGATAGGCCCGGCTATCCCCCACATGGCCGATGATCAGTTCCCCGCTCCGGACAACGGCGGCCGTCAACGTGGTCCCCATCCCCCGCAGGTCGGGGCGCACGGCCGACCAGTAGCAGAGCCACCGGTGAGCAGTCATAATCGCCGCATGCAGGCTCTGGACCGGATCGGGCGAGGGATCCGCGTAATACCCTTCCAGCACAGCGCGAACGGCCAGACGACTGGCGACCTCTCCTCCTGGAGCAGCACGCATCCCGTCGGCGATGATAAATATCGCCCCTTTTCGGGCCATCAGCGCCGGATGAGGGGGAATGTACTGCGCCAGGACATCCTGGTTCACTGGTCTTCCGCTGCCCCGCCGGGAGGTTTGCCCGGCAATCAAAGGGCCGGGATTCATTTTTCTCACTCCCAACCTTCCATGTGACCCCTATGGCTTCCACGAGGGATGGGTATTGGAGTACTCATCCCGAATCCAGATACGGGGATGAGCGCCGCCAGCATCCATCACCCAGATGTCCCATACGGAACCATCCACCCGCTGCTGACAGAAAGCAATATACCGACCATCGGGAGACCATGCCGGTTGACGGTCATCTACCCGGTTGTTCGTCAATGTGCGAACAGCATTGCCCTGGCTGTCCATCACACAAATCTCTATATCACCCTCCGCGTTGTCCACGCACTCGTAGGCGATCTGTTTCCCGTCTGGAGACCAGGCGGGGGCAAAATCCCAGCCCGGATGGTGCGTCAGGCGGGTTGCATCCTCGCCGGATGCGCTCATTACGTAGATTTCCAGGTCCCCATCCCGCGTGGAGACAAAGGCGATACGGTTGCCGTCCGGTGACCAGGCCGGATCGCTGTCGCGGGCGAAGTGAACCGTCAAAATCTCTGGTTCAGACCCATCCAGCCGCTGCATGTAGATGTCATAATCCTCCCGGGTCACCTTCACGTCAAAGACGAGGGCCCGGCCATCCGGTGACCATGAAGGGCTGGACGACTCCATTGAAGGTGCGGTCACGGGAGAGGCTCTTCCGGTGGCGGGTTCCAGAATCCAGATACCGCTTTTCCCTCCCCGATTGGAGGTCAGAGCAATCTGCTGGCCATCGGGTGACCATACGGGTGACCAATCCTGAGTGCCGATCAGGAAGACCTGGCGTTGTCCCATCCCCTCCCGAACGCAAAGGTGGACCTCGTTGCCCTGCTGACAGGCATAGGCCAGTGTTCCGGATGGGGTTCGGGAACCGGAAAAAGCGCTCCATATAGCGAGCAATATAGCAGTCCCCGCCAGTGCCAGCCCCCACCAGAGGTAACGAGAAAGGGAGCGCGCGGAGGACACCGTCCGGGGCGGGGGAGTGAGACCGGGCGACGCTGGTTGCGATGGCCAGGGAACCGGTTGGACGGAAAAGCCGCCAGTGATCCGGACCCCGGCTGCGACAGCCAGTTGACGGGCGAAGGTACCCGCTGTGGCCGGCCGCTGAGCCGGGTCTTTCCGCAGGGCCTGCAGAACGACAGTTTCCACATCGGGAGGGATGCGGGCCCCTCCGGGCATAGCCCGCAGCGGCGGGGGCGTTTCATGAACCTGGGCATACATCGTGGCCCAGGGATCGTCCCGATGGAACGGCGCGCGGCCCGTCAGCATCTGGTAGGTCATAATGCCCAGAGCGTAAATGTCCACCCGGTGGGTCAGAGGAGATTCTCCCCGTACCTGCTCCGGCGCCATATACTCCGGGGTACCCCACCAGCCCGTCTGTCCAGAGACCCCTTTCCCGCCAATGCTGGCGATACCGAAGTCAGTCAGGACGACCCGTCCACCCCGCTCAATCAGCACGTTGCTGGGCTTCAAATCGCAATGGATGATCCCGCGCGGATGGACCGCATCCAGGGCTGAGGCGATCTGTTGTACAATGGTCACGACATCCCGCAATCTCAGTGGTCGTCCCCTTGCCAGATGGTGCTCCAGCGATATCCCTGCGATATATTCGGCGGCAATATAGTAATACCCCTGGGCCTGGCCAAACTCATAAACGCGGACGATATGGGGATGGTAGAGGCCGCGCACGGTCTGGTATTCGGCCCAGAAGCGCTGGATGAAGGCAGGTTCCCGGCCCAGATGGGGGGCGAGCACTTTGAGGGCGACCGGGTATCGGTCCCGCAGATGGATGGCCCGAAATACCGTGCCCATCCCGCCCCGACCGATTTCGGCCTGGATATGGTACACTCCCAGCGTTTTGCCAACCAGGACGTCCACCATCTGGCTAACCCGATAAGGGCCACCCCTGTGACCAGCCAGCCTCGAGCCCATCCAGCCACTGGCAGCGCAAGGTTCATCTTTGCGCCCCATGGCCGTTTCGGTCCCGCGGAGAAGTCCCTCGTGTCGGAACGATTCACCGACGCTATGGTATCCGGTTCAGCAGCGGACGGGCCAGGTTAATCGGCCTCAAATACCCCAGTCTCCCCAGGTCTCTCGCCGCTATGACAACGGTGGGTACGCCGATCAGTTCGCCGGCCTCATTGATCGCCACTCCACCTGAGCTGCCCCCGGATATTTCCGCATCGGTTTTAATCCACCCGCGCGGATAGCCCTGGTCCTCCACAAATCCCGAAACAGTTCCCCGTGTGAGCGTGACGGTCATGCGCGCAAATTGGTTCTCCAGTTTTTTCAGCAATTCCTCAAGATCTGCCACATCCTCCAATTCCTCTTCGTCCAGGGTCACCCCAATAGCCGGATAGCCAAAGATGCGAATTTCGTCTCCATACCGTACCTGGTCCGAATCACCGATGGGCAGGGAGACCAGAGAGAGCTGGCCCCTGAGTGGCCTCCCGTCAGAGCGGGAAGTAATGCGGAGAATCGCCAGGTCCAGCCGCTCATTGGTCTCCAGGATTTCGGCATGGTATGCAGGCTGAACGGGCTCATCCTGACGGGGTGGGTTTGTGGAAATCAGGATGGTCACCGCCACATTCTCCACACCCGCAGCCTCCAAAAGCGCTGCAGCCTCAACAACATGATGGTTGGTCAGGATATATCCTCTGGCATCTACAACGCTTCCGGAGCCTGCGGGTAAACAGTACTCTTTACCGCTTTCAGGAAATGAGAGGCACAGGCTGATCATGACCGTAGCCAGCCGGGCTCGTTCAACGGGGTCCATCGGCGTAGGGGTCGGGGTCGACCCGGGCATCCTGGATACGGCCAGAAGCAGGAGCCCCGCTAGAACGACCACCCCGATCAGGCCGAGAACAGGCCATAGCGGCATAGAGGGTGCAGAGGCCGGGCCCGGAGTCATGGCGACCTGAAGTGTTGTCCGTCCTATGGTAATCCGGTCTCCGGCTTTCAGAAGACGGGGCGCGGAAATTTGCTTTTCGTTGACGAAGGTACCGTTGGTGCTTCCCAGGTCCTGCACATAAACCTGCGTCCCCTGTATCCAGACCCGCGCGTGATGCCAGGAGACTTTTTCATCGGCCAGCACAATCGTGTTATCTGGCCCCCGTCCAACGGTCACCCCTTTTGGAGTGACCGGATATTGACGGCCCTGTACAATCAACACAACTGCCATCTCTCCCCTCCTTCTTTGCAGAAAAGGCACGGTTTTCCCATTTGCCATCTTCTGTGTAATTGCCTGCCCTATCAGACCGATTTTGACCTCTTCATCCTCGCGGCTTCGCCGACGCCCCCAACCCCCATTCCTTCCCCTTCCCTTAACTCTGGCATAGGGCCACTGCTCGCAGTGGCCCTACTGGCCCGTCAAGTTTATATTTGGTGGTCGGGACTATCTGCTGGAGGGCATACAGACCCGCAAAATTGCAGTTGATGGGCCTGTAGGTCGGATTGCCAATCCGACAAGCGGGTAGGTTGGATTGCCAATCCGACAAGCGGGTAGGTCGGATTGCCAATCCGACCTACAGGCCCGCCAAGGGGGTCAGAACTGCCCACATGCAGGGCATGTAGACCCACAAAATTGCGGTTGACTGACCACTACGCTACTCCGGCTTTTTGCCTTGTGGCCTGTATAGGCCCCTGGCCACCTCCGTGGCCCCAAAAAGAAGATTGTTTTTCCGCCGCGGCGGTTTCGCCGCAGCGGAAAACGCCTTATTTATTCTTCTTTTTGCCATAGTCGGGGCGGGTTGGGGAGATTTTCTCGCCGCCGCCCCGAAAAGGCCAAATTCAGGGAAGGGGGCTGGAAGATGAGGCAGCCAATTATGGGTAGCGCAAGATTCATTTTGCGCTCCATGCTCCAAAGTGCCAACCCACAAAGATGCGCCCCGCGCCCGGGGCACTCGCAACAACTGGGAAAAAGCACCTGTTGGGTTGCAGATATACGGCTTTCCCTGCCCTTCCTCAGGGTTTCTGAGGCTCTGGCGTCGGAGTATCCGTTGGGGATGGGCCGCCGCCCCCTCCGGCAAAGGGGTTGAACCAGAATGTGCGCTCCTCCGAGGAGGCGACCACTTGACCCCGGTAGATAACCTCCACTTTCCACCGCCACTGGCCATACAGGCCACCATCCAGATAGACGATCCACTCCTCTTTCGTCAACAAGTCGCTCCGTTGCGTGTGACCGCTATTGATATGAACCAGAGTTACCCGATATGCCTGACCCACGCCCAGCATGCCTTCCCACCGGAAGGTGACCGGATTCGGATATTCACCTTCCGTTTTGGGCTCAATCAATTCGGGGACAATGGCAGGAGGAGATGGCGATGGAGGCGTCGGGGTTGGCGCTGAGGTTGGAGTTGGCGTTGGAGTGGGAGTGTCGGTGGGCGTTGGCGGGGCCGTCGGAGTTACTGTCGGCGTCTCAGGGGGTATGAGGGTGGCCCTTCCCCGCACAGCCAGGGCCAGCACCAGGACGAGGATAATGCCCCCGGCGATCAATGCCAGCGGGAGCCACGGGACTGCCGGCCCACCCACCATAGCGGGGGGTGACATAGCCACCGGCGGTGGCACTGACTGAACGGCGACCTCAAAGATCGAATCCCCAATGCGCACCCGATCGCCTGCCTGGAGCGCCCTCGGGGCGGTAATTCGCTCGTTGCCCACCCAGGTGCCGTTGGTGCTGTTTTCATCCCGGATATAGAGCACGCCGCCCTGCACCCACAGCATAGCATGGTGCCGGGAGACCTTGTCGTCGCCCAGCACCACATCGTTGTTGGAGGCCCGGCCAATCCGTAAACCTCCTGGTAAAATGGGATATTCCTGAGCGGTCCGAGTATCCCGGAGGACAAATGAGATTTGCTGGTCCATCGGGCCCTCCTTGATTTGATTCAGTACGCACTGTTCACAGTTTGCTCACATCAAGCTCCAAAGAGCGCAAGGAGTCGGGGATCAAAGGCCGCTTCTCATTGTTGTGTGATGGTCAGCGTGTACAAACCGGTAGAGTTGTATGGCTGTGAAGTATAGATGCGAATATAGTACTTGCCGGGACTCAGATTACTCGGTCCGATCACCATCTGATTGTTTTGGACGAATTTTCTGCTGACCTCAGCATATTGCTCGTTGTACACGATCAACCAGCCGCTGGCCTGATAGGTGGTTACGGAGAAAATGACCTGGCTGGCATTGAATAGCAAGACATAGTAGAAATCTTCAGCATCGTCCGGATAGGCCATATAGCCTACACCAGGTTGCAATGGGCCATAAGCCTGGTTCCATGTGTCATTATCCTCACAATAACGGTTGTCAGGCCCACATACAGGAGCATATATCATAAAATTTCTCACCACCAGGGGAAGGTACACGGCATGTCTTACCGGGCCCCCTGACCAGAAACCCGATGACACGACGATATTACCACCACTACTGCTGGATCCGGCGATACCCTGGCCCATTGCGCCCATAAGAGTCACGTTTCCTCCGCTTGCTGTTCCGCCGCCACCTCCGATATTCCAGCGGCTAACAGCCGTTGTGCTCTGGGCCAGAGCAACTCCAGCCATAAAAAGCAGCAGCAACGCCACAAACATTGTCTTCGGAGGTTTCATTATTTACCCCCTGGCTTTCGGGAAGCCGACACAGGCGGTGATGAAAGCATACCATCCCATTACGCCGTCTATGAACCTTTTCTGACGGCTATCTCTTTTATGGGCGGTTTGCCTGGTAACATCTTGGCTGGATGTGCCTGGCACTTTCAGAAGTGCCTGGCACGTTCCTGCTTCCGCTTGGCGACAATCGCACAGGTGGCTAATGGAGCGTGACAAATACCGGGATTGTACCGGTGCCCGATGTCCACGGAGCAAGCGCCTTGCCAACGAGGGTGCCAGGTTGCGGATTGGTGGTTTTCATAGCGTATCCAGGGTTGGGGGATGCAACCAGTAAATCCCCGGGCTGAATAGCGCCATAAGAAGCATCCACTTTGATCGCTTTGTACGCTCCCAATGTCACGACGCTGAGATATTGCCCGGGCTGGATGGTTTCTATGGCGATCAGCCCTTCCCGTATCTTGCAACTCTCGGCCTCCGGCAGCGAGCCGCGCGCTGGTATCAACTCCTGCTCCTCCTGTCCTTGCTGTGGAGAAAGGAACGCAGGATAGGCACAGGATTGTTTGAGTGCCTCCAATCGGTCCAGGCACTCTGCGGACATCACCTCGGGTTGGCCATTGTGGACGAACAGCTGGTCTACCACACCCGCAACAGCAGTGGCGACAGCCGACGTGGCCCGGCGCACTTCCATAACCGGGATTTCCCCGAAAACGGGCTCAGAGACTCCCACGATTACCACCACATCGCCCGGTTCCAGCGTCACCTCGTCCGCGTTCCGGGCAATATCCACCACATATCCTGCCTTGCTGCCAGTGGTAAAGAGATTGCCGCTGTTGTCTACATAGAACCTCAGGTTTCCTCCGGGAGGATCACCTGACCATCCCTCAATAATGTTGCCGCTCCAACTATGGGCCCGCAAGCCTGCGCCGGCCCAATAATTGTGGGCCAAAACGCCTGCGCCTCCATTAGATGCAGAAAACCCGTATACCCCTGTAGTCAGCCAGTTTTGTCCCCCCTCCATAACATAACCTGCTACACCCGCTGTCATGGTATAGGCCCCATAAGCCTTTCCCACCACTCCATAATTCCGCGCATTGGAATCTGTATTGGTAGCGATGCCATATATTCCATACCCGTACATACCCTGGGCAACTCCTATAACACCGTAACCGTCACTACTATCAGCGGAAGCGGCCCCAATAACGCCATTGGGGCCTGCAAATTCTCCTCCAGCATCATAGAACCATCCGCCAGGGTGAATATCTCCTTCATTTCCACTTCCGGAGAGCCCTCTTACGCCCACACCAGTTGTGCCCGGGCCACCAGCATTCACAAAATAACCGCCGTAACTATCAGATGAGCCGGTCTGGCCATAAACTCCGAAACCGTTGACACTGTAACCATGAACCCCGGCAGCAGCATCCGTGCTATAACCATAAACACCGGCCTCTCCCGTATCATTGCTGTTGGTTTCTCCATACACGCCGTTGTCCGCTATCCAACCACCTGTGCTTACACCTCGCACTCCATCTAAATCCTGGCTCGTTCCATAAACGCCGTAGCCATAAATGCTGGTGAAATATCCGCCGGGCCCCCCACTGGTGTTCTCCCCATAAACAGCGGCAGCCCAGTTGCTATTGCTGTGGGCTTCCACGCCGCCAGCGGAGGTGCTTTCCGCATGGATAGCAGAATTGTCCGTGCTGCTGAGGGAAAGTCCCACACCGTTACCGCTCCAGGTGGCACCCCAGTGGTTATGATCGGAACGGGCCGCTGTATTCGCGGTGCCACTTCCTGCAAAGGCTACACCGAGCGTCACATCGCCGCTGGCACCACCACCTGTTAGCCCCAAGCCCGCATATACAGCCGTTATGTCCCCGCCGCTGTTATCATCCGTCTCACAGGCGACCGTTCCATCGCTATTGACAGCCCGGATGGAAGAACCCACCGGACATGTGCCAGTGATCCGCCGCTGCATCTCGTCACTGTCCAGCCCGTCCAGCGTTTCGGCATTCAGGGCATAAGGCGTGGCTGCAATGGGAACCAAACTCAACGAAGTGAACGGGCCAGAAGAGGATGTCGCAAACCAGACCTTAAGGTACCGCCCGGGCGCAGAAAAGACGACCGGGCCCAGGGACTGCGTCATCCCAGGAATAGAGGTATCCCCCAGCATTATGGTGAAATAGCCATGGCTTACTGGAATGGACACATACTGGGCCGGCGTGGTGTTGCCATCGTTAGACCAATACGTGGTAGTGCCAGTTGAGTTCACGACAGCAAATTTGAAGTAACCCGTGCCATTATAGGGGTTGCCTCCCACTGTAACATACCCTTGATATAATACTAAAGTAGGCACAGTCGCACCTGAAGGGACTACACCGCCTGTTCCACCTGGCCCCTGTGCCGCGCTGGAACGGGATAGCAAGACAACCAGCAACATACCCGTCACAAGAGAAATGCTGCGAGAGATTTTTCCCTTGGTGCTCATATTAAACCTCCTTGGCTTCAGGGTTTATCTTTGGAGTTTGTTGAGAATTTAGTCAAACCTTAATACTGATTCCCGCATTACGGCTCCGGTGTCGGGGGCGGTGGCGGCGGTGGTTCTGTTGGTGGCGGGGGCGGTGGCGGTGGCGGCGGTGGTGGCGGTTCCGTCGGCATTGGTTGCTCGGGCGGCACAGGGGAGGGCTCCGCTTGCGGCACCGGCGTAGGAGTTGGCGGGATGGGTGTTGCCGTTGGACGAGGCCTGCGCGTTGCTGTAGGTGTAGGTACGGATGTTGGAGTAAAGGTAGACGTTGCAGTTGGGGAAGGCGTCCAAGTAGGTGTCCAAGTAGCAATGGGAGTATGCACGGCTGGCGCCACGGATGAGCGCGCAAGAGTCAGGGTAGGGAGGAAAGCTGGAGTGGAAGTAGGGATATGCCTTCTTCCATTCCCGCTGACCCCTATGGCTATACTCGCAATCAATACCAGTATAGCCAGGCTGCCCAGGCCCCACACCCATAGTGGCACGCGCTGTCGGGCCAGAGCGGATTTAGCGGTCGGAGTTTCCGCCTTCGGGTATACAGGTATGGATGAGGGTTGAAATGATGAAATCCCCCCTGCCGAATGTGCTGCGGGGACCAGCCGATCAGCAGAAATGACCGTCGGTGGTTCTACCAGATGGAGGGGTCTGGCAACCGCAGGCCCTGCTCGGCCCAGGAATGCCTGGGCCAGCGCATCCACGAAATGGGTCACTGTGGGATAACGGTTCCCAGGCTCCTTCGCCAATGCTTTTATGAGCACTTCCTCCACAGAGAGTGGCAAATCCGGCCTGAACTGGCGAATGGGAGGTGGTGGTTCGTGGGCAATTTTGTACATTAACGATAGAGTACTTTCTGCCTGGAAAGGCACATACCCTGTTAGCATTTCATATGCCACAATGCCCAGACTGTATTGATCGCTGCGACCATCCACCGTTAGCCCCTTAACCTGCTCTGGCGACATATACTGCGGTGTTCCCAGCAACAGGCCGGTCCCGGTGAGTTGAGTTTCATGGGCCGCACGGGCGATCCCGAAGTCGGTTAATGTTACCTGTCCCTTCGGTCCCACGATAATATTGCCAGGTTTAACATCCCGATGAACCAGGCCGTGGTGATGGGCATAGTCCAGTGCATCCGCCAGCGGGCGCAGGATTGAGAGGACCTCGCTCGGTGGAAGAGAGCCCCGTTGCCGGATGACTTCAGATAAGGTCTGCCCCTCCAGATACTCCATCACAAAGTAATACCAGTCCCCCTCATGCCCCACATCGTAGATAGTCACAATACTGGGATGTTTGAGGCGAGCTGCTGCCCGCGCTTCCCGCAGAAACCGCTCCACGAACCCCTTCTCCCATACCAGATGAGGGGCGAGTACCTTCACCGCAACGGGCCGGTCCAGCAAAGGGTCATACCCTTTGTAGACCATGCCCATTCCTCCCCTGCCAATCTCAGCCTGGATTTCGTATTTTCCCAGCCGTGTGCCAATCAAACTGAGATAACTCACCGGTGCTTACTCCTAATCAAACTCCGCCTGGCCCGGCAGCCGGATTCCGGCACACACCCTCTCATTGTCGCTATAGCCACCAAGGTAACAATGGCGGCTGCGATGATGAACAGAAGCAGAACAACGGCCCAATCGCCCATAGGCTACGCCTGCGGCACCTGCACCTGCTTGAAGACCAGAACCACGTTGCCGATCTCAATGCGATCGCCGTCGGTCAGCGGTTGCTTGCTGATCTCCTGTCCATTGACTTTAGTCGGGTTGGTGGCTCCCAGGTCATGCAGGATGAACGTCTGGCCCTCCAGGCGTACTCTGGCATGTTGACGGGAAACGGACGGCTCATCCAGGACGATTTCATTATCCCCGCCGCGCCCAATGGTGGTCCCGTCCTGCAGGCGGAACTCCCGTCCCGGGTAAGGGCCCTGTACAACAACCAGCCAGCCGATAGCCTGGGGCTTGCGGATGAGGACCTCCGTTTTGGCCTCGGTAGGAGGCATCACAGGCCCAGCCATCGGAACCGTCACCTGGGGCAGACCGGGCTCGGTGATACCCGTAGGTGGGTACCCCTCAGCAGGGATGACACCCGGAACCGTTGGAGGGG
>DAOUBO010000328.1:0-8397 GCA_034432695.1 Anaerolineae bacterium
CCTGCGGGGAGGCCAGCGCGCGCTCCACGCAGGCCGGCCCCTGCTCGGACCAGAAGCAGAGGGTCGCGGCGGGGGGCGGCGGAGCGAGGGAGGGCCTGCCCGGTGCCCCGGCATCCGGCGCCGCCGCCGGACCCGACGCTCCCGCATCGGAGAGCGTCGCCCCGACGGCCAGAAGCATCAGGAAGGCAATTCCCCATGACTGAAGAAGCCGTTGTGTCCCGTGCATCGTGGCGAATTTTGCTCTGGGACGCGGATGAACGCAGATTTACGCGGATAAACTTTGCGGGCGAAACCTGCGAAAATCCGCGTCCCATCTTTGTTCCGGATCGCCGGACTCCAGTTTGATTGCTCTGCGTTCTCTGCGGCCTCGGCGGTTAAACAAATCATACCCCAAAAAGGGGCCCGACGCGGGGGCAGAAGGGTTACAGTTCCGTTACCCCTTCCAGGCACTGGAGGGGCGCCCTCAGGCGCAGGGCGACCACCTCGCCGATTTGAGGGGCACGGGGGAGAACGACGGAGAGGCCGTTCTCCAGGGAGACCCGGAAATGCTCCCGCTGGAAAACGACGTCGGTCACGCGGGAGCGGATTTCGCCCTCCGGGTGCTCCTCCACCGCCGACGGGCGGAGGACGGCCGCAACGCGCGTTCCCGCTTCGTGGGGGTGGGGGCAGGAGAGGGAGAACTCGCCCAGCGACGTCTTCAGGAGCGGGGACCCGGAGCCGGGGCGGCACTCGCCGAAAAGGATGTTCCCCACCCCCAGGAACTGCGCGACCCAGAGGGAGCCCGGGTCGTTCCAGACCTCGGAGGGGGTCCCCGCGCGGACGATCTTCCCGTCGTGCAGGATGAGGATGCGGTCGGCGACCGCGGCCGCCTCCTCCTGGTCGTGGGTCACGTAGATGGCGGCGACGTCGCTGGCGCGCAGGATTCCCCGCAGTTCCTCCAGCAGTTCCTCCCGCAGGGCCCGGTCCAGCGCGCCCAGGGGCTCGTCCAGCATCAGGACGTGGGGGCGGGGGGCCAGGGCGCGGGCCAGTGCGACCCGCTGCTGCTCGCCGCCGGAGAGGTCGGTGACCCGGCGCCCCTCAAACCCGGTCAGGCGGACCAGGTCCAGCACCTCCCGCACGCGCGCCTGCCGGTCCCGCGGCGGCCAGCCCTGCATCCGGAGGCCGAAGGCCACGTTCTCCGCGACGGTCAGGTGTGGGAAGAGCGCGTAGTCCTGAAAGACCATCCCCATCCGGCGCCGGTGGGGCGGGACGGCGGTGATGTCCTCCCCTTCCCAGTAGACCCGGCCCTCTTCGGCCTCCTCCAGGCCCGCGATGATGCGCAGGAGGGTGGACTTGCCGCTCCCGGAGGGGCCCAGCAGGCAGACCGTCTCGCCGCGCGCGACGGTGAAGGAGACGCCCTCCAGCAGAGGCTGGCCCTCGTAGGTTTTGTGGACGTTGACAACCTCCAGCATCGCGGGCTCATTTTACCACGGCGAACGCCGCCCCGCAATGGCCAGACGCCTCTCCCGGCGTCCGCATCGGGATCGGATGGGACCGAATTTTGCGCCACCAGAGGGGTCGGCAAAAGCCCAGGCAGGACGACCTGCTGGCGTCCCTAACCAGGGCGACGGCGGGTCGCCCCCCAATCAGGGCAACCGACGGGCCGCCCCCCAATCAGGGCGACCGACGGGTCGCCCCTACAGAGTGAACGCCTGTGATCGGACGGGGCCGGGGGCCCTGACATCTGTAACCCCGGTGCCTCCACTGGCATCTTCGGAAAATTTATGGTAACATAAAACAAAGCATGAGTTCAGATAACAGACGTAGCCCGGATGGTTCTGACAGGCACATCCTGAGTTGCTGGAGAGCAGAAACTCTATGGCGTATCTGACCCGTGAACTTCTGAATCCGTACCGTTTCCCTTTCTACGACTGGCGGGCGCTTCAGGCCGGGACCGCCTACCATGAGGAGGGTCGGGTAACCGTCGTTTCCCTGGACGATGAATCCGCTCTCTGCAAAGTGCAGGGCAGGGGGAACACGTACACCGTCCACCTGAAGGCCGAGGGAGAGCAAAAACTGAGCGCGTCCTGCACCTGCCCCCAGGCCGCCCGGGGGCAGGTCTGCAAGCACATCTTTGCGGCTATCCTGACGGTGCGCGAGCAAGTCGGCTCTATAGAGGACCGCTGGGACTACCGCCTCCACCGGATGCTGAACTCGCTCCCCCGCCGCTCCGCCCGGCAGACGGCCCCGGAGGTCCCCTCTCCCTACGTCCTGCTCCTGGGCCTTCGGGTGGCACCCAATGACCTCCACATGGCCGTCTACGCCCTTCCGAAATGGTCCGGCCTGGAGGACCTTCCGGAGGGCCCGGACGCCGTTGCCGACCGCCTGGACGCGGACCGTTCGTGGGAGCAGAAGGTCGTCCAGGTTCGGTCCCCGCTGGATCCCTACGGTTGTCTGAACCTGCCCCCGGAGGCCGTCCAGACCTGCAACGTGCTGGTTGGCTCCTCGCCCGCTCTATACTACTTCTCCTCCTCGTATCGCTTCCCGGTCGCGATCCCGGCGGATGTCTTTGGCAACTACCTGCTCATCCTGGCTCGCTATCGGGTGCCCATCTTCCTCCTCAGCGGGAGCCGCTTTTCCCGGCGTTTATACTGGCGGGATCAGCCCGTTTCCCTGGAAATGGCGCTGATCCGCTCCCCTGAGGGCCTGAAACTGGACGTGGGCACTGTCCTTGGGGGAACCACCTACTCCCATAGCCAGCAGAACCTGCTGGTGATCTCCAGAAACCCCGCGTGGGTCCTGGCCGGGGATACGCTGGCTCCGGTCACCCCTCCGGAGATACTGGACACCCTGGCCCATCTCACCTTCACCATCCCGTTCCGGGATGAGGAGAAATTCCGGGACCAGTTTCTCCTCCGCCTGGCCGAACAGTTTCCCCTGCGCGCGGACATCGTCGCGGTGGAGGAAGTGCAGGCCGATCCCGTCCCCCGCCTCTACCTCCGCGAGGAGGGGGGCACCATCTGGGCCGACCTGCTCTTCGGGTATGGGGACCACGAAGTGGAGGCCGATCCCAAAGCGGGGCCGGTGGCCACACGCCCGGGGCCGGAGCCCTGGTCCCTTGTCCGTATTCACCGAAACCGGGAGAAGGAGGCCCATTACTACCAGTTGCTTACCGACCCCTGCTATGGCCTGAAGCGGGCCGGGTACCAGTATGGGCCCGCGGCCTTCCAGTTGCGCGCCCGGACCCATCCGCTGGACTTTCTGACCCGGTCCATTCCCCTCCTGACCGAGGCCGGTTTTGAGATCTACGGCGAAGAGCGGCTGCGCTCTGCCCGGCTCAAGCGGGCCACACCAGTTCTGCGCATCACCATCTCCTCCGGCATAGACTGGTTTGACATCCAGGCTGTCGTCCAGTACGGCGACCAGGCCATCTCCCTCAAAGAGGTCCTCCAGGCTGTCCGCCGGGGGGAGCGATACATCAAACTGGCCGACGGGACCTTCGGTCAGATCCCTCCGGAGTGGGTGGAGCGGTACAGGTACCTCCTGGGGCTGGCCGAGGAAACGGAAGAGGGCTTCCGGATACGGGATACACAGGCTCTCCTCCTGGACGACCTCCTGGAGGACGCCGCGGAGGTCCAGGCATCCCAGGAATTCCAGAACTGTCGGGAGCGGCTGCGTTCGTTTGAACAGATCACCCCTCAGCCCGTCCCCCAGGGATTCCGGGGCGAACTTCGGCCGTACCAGAAGGCCGGCCTGGACTGGCTGCACTTCCTCCACGACTACGGCTTCGGCGGCGTCCTGGCCGACGACATGGGCCTGGGCAAGACGGTTCAGGTCCTGGCCTTCCTCCAGTCCCTGAAAGAGCGCGGGGAAGCAGACCGGGCATCCCTCCTGGTTGTCCCCAAATCCCTGCTGGCCAACTGGCAGCGGGAGGCGGCCCGCTTCACCCCCGAACTGCGGGTCCTGGAGTTTATCGGCGCGGGCCGCCAAAAGGACGCCTCCATGTTCAACGGCTACGACATCGTGCTGACGACCTACGGCACGATGCTGCGGGATGTGGAGTTCCTGCGCTCCTACCGCTTCCACTACGTCATCCTGGACGAATCCCAGGCCATCAAGAACCCCCTTGCCAAGACCGCGCGTGCTGCCCGCCTGCTCAATGCCGACCACCGCCTGGTGATGACCGGAACGCCGGTGGAGAACACGACCTTTGAACTCTGGTCCCAGTTCGCCTTCGTCAACCCCGGACTTCTGGGAAGTCTGGAGTTCTTCAAGGAGAACTTTGCCAACCCCATAGAGAGCCGGGGAGACCCGGAGGCCGCGGCCGCTCTGCGGAGACTGGTATATCCCTTTATCCTTCGGCGCACCAAGGCTCAGGTAGCGCCGGAACTCCCGCCCCGTACCGAGCGGACCCTTTTTGTGGACCTGGAGCCTGCCCAGCGGAAACTGTACACCCGCATTCGCGACCGCTACCGGGCCGAGTTGCTGGGGCTGATAGACGCCCGCGGGCTCAACGACGCCCGGATGAAAATCCTGGAGGGGCTGCTTCGGCTGCGTCAGGCCTGCATCTATCCGGCCCTGGTGGAGCCGGCCTATCGGGGCGAATCGGCCAAATTGGCGTGGCTCTTTGAGACGCTGGAGACGCTGCGGGCCGAGGGCCATAAAGCGCTGGTCTACTCCCAGTTCGTGGAAGTCCTCAAACAGGTGCGGGCTGGCCTGGACGAGCGGAGAATCCCCTACGCCTACCTGGACGGGCAGACCCGGGACCGGCAGGATCAGGTGGACCGATTCCAGAGCGACCCCGGGACGCCTTTCTTCCTGCTGAGCCTGAAGGCAGGCGGCGTGGGGCTGAACCTGACTGCTGCCGACTACGTCATCCATCTGGACCCGTGGTGGAACCCCGCGGTGGAGATGCAGGCCGCCGACCGGGCCCACCGCATCGGGCAGGACAAGCCGGTCTTCATCTACAAGGTTATCGCCCGCGATACGGTGGAGGAGAAAATCCTGCAGTTGCAGGAAAAGAAGCGGGGGCTGGTGGAGCAACTGATTGTCACCGAGGAGAGTTTCTTCAAGTCGCTGACCCGGGAGGACGTGGAGGTTCTGTTTGGGTAGCCCGTTTTGCGGCGGCCGGGAGCCGCCAAACATCTTTGCCATCGGGAGGGGCCTTATGCGCGTTCTGGAATCCGGTCTCGGCGAACTCCTGCAACCGATAGACCTGGACGAGTTCCGGGAATGGAACCGGGAGAAGAAGGCCCATGGCCTGGTGGACAAACGGATGACCGAGCAGGAAGCGGTCGCCCGCTTCGTCTACGACGGCTGCTACATCGGCACCGAACTCTACGGCACCGTCCGCGCGCCCATGAGCCTGGCCCGGGAAGTCGTCCGGCAGGGGAAGAAAAACCTCCGCGTCGCTGGGCAGGGCGTTCTGGAACTGGACCTCTGGCTGGGCGCCCACCTGGTCAAAACCCTGGACATCACCTACATCGGCCTGGAGGTCTACGGCACGTCCAACTGCCTGCGCCGCGAGGTGGAAAGTGGCCGGGTGGAGAAAGTCGTGGAGTGGTCCAATGGCGGCATCACATGGCGCTTCAAAGCCGCCGCGATGGGAGTCCCCTTTATCCCCGTCCGCTCCATGCTGGGGTCGGACACCCTGCGCTACAGCGCCGCCAAGGTGGCCGAGTGCCCCTTCACCGGGATGAAGGTCTGCCTGATCCCCGCGCTGATCCTGGATGTGGGCCTGATCCACGTCCACCGGGCCGACCGCTACGGCAACGCCCAGATAGACGGCATCAGCGGCTTCGCCTTTGAGATGGCCCGGGCCTGCAAGCGGCTCATCATCAGCGCCGAAGAGATTGTGGATACCGACGAAATCCGCCGCTATCCCGAACGGACCATCATCCCCTACTACCTGGTGGATGCGGTCGTCCACGCCCCCTTCGGCTCCCATCCCGGCGAGATGGCCTACCTCTACGAACGGGACGAGGAGGCCATCCGGGAGTGGGTGGAGGCCTCCGGGACGGAGGAGGGTACTCAGGCCTACCTGAACAAGTACGTATACGGCGTCGCCAACCACCAGGAGTATCTGGAACTGGTGGGCTGGGACCGGCTGAACCGTCTCAAGGCTATGGCGGAGGGACGATAATGGCAGAGCGGTACAATCCCACCGAACTGCTGATCTGCCTGGCCGCCCGGCAGATTCCGGACGGCATAACGGCCTTCATCGGCACGGGCATCCCGATGCTGGCTGCCAGTCTGGCCCAGAAGATGCACGCCCCCAACCTCATCCCCATCTTTGAGTTCGGCGGGACAGGGGCCCAACTCAAGCGGCTCCCCCGCGCTGTCGGCGAGGGCCGGACCTTCTATCGGGGGCTGGTCGCGTCGGGGATCTGCGACATTATGGAGACCGCCGCGCGCGGCTTTATTGACTACGGTTTCCTGGGGGGCGCCCAGATTGACATGTATGGCAACCTGAACTCCACCATCATCGGCCCCCGGCATCATCCCCCGAAAATCCGTCTCCCCGGTTCCGGCGGGGCCAACGACGTGGGGTCTCTCTGCTGGCGAACCATCATCATCATCCGCCACGACAAACTCCGCTTCGTCCCCAAAGTGGACTTTATCACCACTCCGGGGTATCTCACCGGTCCCGGAGCGCGTGAGGCGGCCGGGCTTCCGCCAGGCACGGGCCCCTACCGGGTGGTCAGCACGCTGGCCCTGCTGGATTTTGACGAGGAGACCAAACGCATGCGGCTGCTGGCGACCAATCCGGGGGTGACGGTGGAGCAGGTGATAGAAAACACCGGCTTTGAGTTGATCATCCCGGACCACGTCGGCCAGAACGAGCCGCCGACGGATGAGGAGTTGCGCATCCTGCGGGAAGAAGTGGACCCGGACCGGTTTTACATTTAAGAAAAGAACGCCCGCAGGCTCTCAGCAGGACTCTGGACAAACTGAAAGGGCCCGGGCAGGTACCCTGCCTATGGCCAGCACCCATATACAGGGTGACCCGTAGGCCGGAATGAATTTCGGCTTACGTCTCGCGGTTTATCCAAAGTCCAGATCTCAGCCTGCGGGCGTTTTTTGTTTATTCCAGCACGCACACCGAGGCCGGAGCCTTCAGGTAGAGAGCGACGCTCTCGGAGATGAAGAACTCCAGCCCCTCCTCGTCCGGCCCGATGAAGCCGACGTGCATATCCTGCCCCAGGACGATGGAGGCGAACTGCCGGCCGACTGCCAGCAGGACACCGCCGTCCTTCAGGGTGGGGACTTTGACGATGCCGCCGGTGATGAGCGTCCGGATGTGCTCCAGTTCGGTCATCGGGCCCTGAGGGTAGCGGCGGAAGAGGAGGTTGTAGCGGGCGGGAGCGAGTCCCAGGGCGTAGGGGCCGTGAAATCCGGCCTCATCCAGCGCGGTGACAGCCTTGATCAGATCGTCCATCGCCGCGCCCACCTCGCTCCAGTCGGAGAGCCGGGCTTTCTGAACGCCTCCGGCGTTCAGCAGGCCGGGAAGCCCCGCCGCGCCATGGAAGAGCAACTCGTCCTCCCTTCGCGCCAGCGCGGTAGCGGCCTGAACCACCGGCTGGAGGTTGAGGGCCAGACCTTCTCGCTCGTAGGCTGCGATGTCCCGCAGAGGGACTTCAAACTCCTCCACCAGGAACACAAGGGGAAGCGTCCGACTCACGAAGGTCCCGGAGGCCACCTCCTCTTCTGGCAGGGGTATCGCCTTGAGGCCCAGGCCATAGGGACCTTCCAGCGGGAGGAGACGGCGGCCGGCCAGTTGGCTTGTTGCCGCTTCCTTCATCGCGGCGTCCATCGCCGCCCAGACCCCCTCTCCAAAGGGAACGCCCTCGCGACCCAGATATTTGTTTGCCATAGCGGTCTCCCTCCTTTACGAGTCCCGCAGGGAACCGATGGTCGGTTCCTCGCCTGCGCGCTGCGCCGGACCGGGCCCCGCCAGTTCCGCAGCCATCCCGTCCACCTCCTCTCTCCCCTCGGCCCGCCACTTCGCCTCGTCGCCGGTGAGAATCTCCAGCAACCGCTCAAACTCCCCGATATGGACCCGCTCCTCGTTGGCGATGTCCATAAGAACCTTCTTCGCCAGAGGATGGTCTGTGGCATCGGCGTGGGCCATGTAGAGGTGGACGGCCTCGTGCTCGGCCGCGATGTTCAAACGGATGGCCCGGATCAGTTCCTCCAGAGTCAGTTTCCGTTCCGGGACTTTGCCACTGAAGGGGTTGACGAATTCGGGCATCGCTGCCTCCTTTGATCACAAAAAAGCCCGAGAAAAGATGGTTTTTGTGGCGGCGCGGCCCGCCCCAAAAAAGTTACCCCCCCCTGATCAAAATGGCCCCCCCCCCCCCGGTATCCCCGCCGCTATCCTGCAGAGCCGGGACCCCCTGCATCCCCGCCCTCCTGGAT
>DAOUBO010000329.1:0-5452 GCA_034432695.1 Anaerolineae bacterium
GCCCGCCACCAGCCCAGGGAAGCAGTAGGGTTCGCTGATCCCATCGGTAGTGTATTGCCCCACGATGCCCACCGCGCCCCCGACCGAGAAAACGACATTGGCCAGGAGTTCCTCCGTCTCCGGCTGACGGAACGTGTCGCCGTTGCGGTCGTGGAAGGCCAGGACGCAGATCTGGCCCGTCTCCGGCGTCGGTGAGGCAGGGGGTTGGGTCGGGGGGGCCGGTGCGGTCACCCTGATCTTGACCCACAGGTCACCGCCAGGGATACGGGCGTTCCCCATCTGCAGCGCCCAGTTGCCGGTATAGTCCCCCGGCGCCGCCGGCGCGACCAGGTTGACGCTGATCTCCTTCACCTCCCCCGGCGCAACCCGGCCGATGGGCAGGGAGTCCGGCCCGCCCATCTTCTCCCCCCCGGTGAAAACCAGGACGGTGTTGTCCGGCCAGGCGTCGGTGCCGGTGTTGCGGACTCGCCAGGTCTTGGTGAAGGCTGTCCCGCCGTCAAAGACCGTCCCGTCCGGGATCGTCTCCCCCACGAACGCGGCCTGGTAGCGGGGGCGGGTGGGAGTGTTGGTGGGGACAGGAGTAGGAGTGGCCGCCGGAGCCGCCACCACCAGTTCGGCATCGTCAAACCAGGCGTCATTGTGGGCCAGCGGTATCTGGCCCGTCATCCGGGCAGAGACGAAGACGGTGACCTTCCCGCTGGCCCCGGCGGTGGCTTCTACCGAGACCCGCACCCACTGGTCGTTCACGTTCACCGGCGCCGACCAGACAATCCCGGGGTCGTACCAGAGTCCCTTCCCCTCCGGGTCAATCCCCACCTGGAAATTGGGGTTCCACCCGCCGTAAGAGGGGCTGGGAAGGCCCTCGTTGCTAATGTGGGACCGGGCCCAAACGCTGAAGCGCAGCCGGGTCCCCGGCGCCACGTTGACAGTCTGCATCACGCCGGCATGCCAGGGGACGTACTGGGCGCCGACGGCCTGGGATGAAGGGGCACTGCGGTAGAGACCATATCCGTTGAAGTCCCGCTCTACCCACCAGTTGGGGCGGCAGGGGAGCCAGTCTGGGGCCTGCTTGCACTTATCTCCGGCGTCCTCGTGCCAGGGGTACCAGTTGGGCACCGTTGCGCCTTCCCACGCGTCAAATCCAGGGTTGGCCAGGAGGTTCTGGGCCAGGGGACGGGCCTCGGTCCGAGGAGCCAGGACCGTCATCAGGCCAGCCAGAAGGAGAAACAGAGCGCCAAAAATCCGCCTATGTCTCATTTCTCACCTCTTATTTCTTTTTTGTTGTATCGTGCCCGATTATAACATAACCCACAGGAAGGGCAACCTTTCGGGGCCGATTGGGGTTGGAACACACGTTGGGGGCCCGGACCCGGCGGCCTGCTTGGTGCCGACTATGCTGGCCCAATTTCACGCCGTCATTCCGCCTGCGTGCCGGTCCCTCTGGCGAGCGAGTGTAGGGCCACTGCGAGCAGTTGCCCTACGCCTGCAGCGGTTCAAAAATACGACAAGCCGCCGCAGTGACCGCACAGGCAGGAATGTTGTGCCCCGGAGGGGTGGCGAAGGCCCGGGTGGGGGCGACCGGCAGGTCGCCTTCATCGGGGCGACCAGCAGGTCGCCCCTACGGGTGGTACCTGGAGGCCGGCCGCCTGCGCACAACTATCTGCGGTTGTAGTGGGGCCGGGAAGAGAGGTCCAGGAGGACGACTTTGGTGCCGTCCACGGAGAGGACCTGGAGAGGGGCCTCGTAGGTCTGGGAGAGTTTTTCGGTCGTGAAGACCTCGGCGGCGGGGCCGTGGTGGAGAATGCGCCCCGACCGCATCAGAAAGCAACAGTCGGCGACGGCGAGAGCGACCTCGGGATCGTGCGTCGTCAGCAAAACCGTCCGCCCCTCGCGGGCCAGTTCCCGAAGAAGAAGCAGGATGCGACGCTTGTTGCTCAGATCCAGATGGGCCGTTGGCTCGTCCAGAAGCAGGATGGGGGTCTCCTGGGCAACGGCACGCGCGATCAGGACCAACTGATGTTCTCCACCGCTCAGCGCGGCCACTTTCCGGTGGGCCAGGTGGGAAAGGCCCAGGTGCTCCAGCGCGGCCCGGGCCGCCTCCACGTCCGCCAGACGGGGCATTTGCAGGAGATCCAGATGGGGCGTCCGTCCCAGCAAGACGTATTCCAGCACCCGGTACTCAAAGGGGACGGTCTCCCGCTGGGGGACCAGCGCGATCTGCCGACTGAGCGCCGCGCGGGAGTAGCGGTGCAGGGGTTGACCGTGAAGGCGAATTTCCCCCCGCGAGGGAGCGTAGAGACCCAGGAGCAGGTGAAGCAGGGTGCTCTTCCCCGCTCCGTTCGGGCCCAGAAGGGCATGGACAGCCCCCGCGCGTACCTCAAAAGAAACCCCTCGCAGGACCTCCTTCTGCCCCCTCGGGTACGTGAACCACACGTCCTGGACAGAGAGCACCGTCGGCTGGAGCATCGGGATTATTCCCTCCGTTGGAGCAACAACAGGAACCCGGATGCGCCGAGGAGAGAAGTCAAAATCCCCAGAGGGATCTCTCCGGGGGTAAGGGTTCGGGCAAGAGTATCACAGAGGAGGACGAAGAGCGCGCCCAGGAGAAGGGCGGCAGGCATCGCAAAGCGCGCGTCGGCCCCGCAAAGCCGCCGGGCCAGGTGCGGGACGATCAGTCCCACCCACCCCACCGTCCCGGCCATGGAGACGACGGCGGCCGGCGCGCTCACCGCCGCGATCAGGAGAGCCGTCCGCTCCCGATCGGGCGCGGCCCCCAGAGAGAAGGCCGTCTCTTCCTCCAGGGAAAGGACGTTCAGCCGCCAGCGGGCCAGGAAAAGCACGGCCAGCCCCAGAAGGGAAAGGGGCAGGATAGCCAGAAAGTTGGGCCATCGGGTGCTCCACAGCCCTCCCAGGAGCCAGAAGGTGATTTCCGGCAACTGGGTCAGGGGGTCAGCCAGGTACTTGAGCAGGCCGACCCCGGCAGAGAAGAGGGCCGAGACGGCAATGCCCGCCAGGACCATCCGGAGAATCCAGCCGCCATAGCGAAGGCGCCGGGCCAGAAAGTGGGTCAGCGAGACACCCAGCAGCGCACAGACGACCGCGCTGGCCTGGACGACGGGGGCAGAGCGGCCCAGGAACAGAATGGCCAACGCGGCTCCGAAAGCGGCCCCCTGAGAGACCCCCAGAAATCCCGGCTCCACCAGCGGGTTGCGGAAGAGCATCTGAAGGGTCAGCCCGCTGGCCCCCAGGGTTGCGCCGAGAACCACCGCCGCCGCCAGGCGCGGCAGGCGCAGGCTCCAGACCAGCTGGGCGGCCAGCGGGTCTGAGGCCAGGGTGCCGGGAGAAAGCCACCCCGGCCGGGGGTATCGCCCCACGAAAAGCGAGGCCCCCACTCCCACAACGAGAAGGAGCAAAAGCCCTCCGAATATCCCCCGCCGGGAACAGGTCATGGAAGCGAGCCCCGCAGGAGCGGCTTCAGTTTCCCCTCAATCGTCGCCTCGTCCAGCCGATAGAGAGTCCGATAGAACGCCGAGAACTCGGCCAGGATGTCCGTCCCCGCCAGGCGGTCGGGGTGAAGGCGGGTCGCCAGCCACATCAGCCCCAGAATCCACCGGGGGTCCGGCTGGTCCCAACTGTAGGTGTCCTTGGGGAACGCGAAGACCCCACCCAAACGAACGGCCCGCAGATTGCGTGCGACAGGGTCCTCCTGAAAAGCCGCCACTGCCTGCTCCGGGTCCCCAAAGTAGTCAATGATGAAAATCTTCTCGGGGTCCCAGGCAGCGATCTGCTCCAGGGTGACCACCGTCCAGCCCTGCCCAGCGGGAACATCCAGCCATACGGGACGCCCGCCGGCCATCTGGACCAGAAGCGTCTGCATCCAGGATGCGGGGGGAACGGAATAGGCCGTCTCGCCGCCTTTTGCCGAGCGCTGGAGAATCAGCACACGGGGCCTCTGGTCCTCCGGAAGCCCCTCCAGGGCCTTCTGGACACGGTCCATCCGCTCCCGGTAGAACGCCAGGACTTCCTCGGCCCGGGCCTCGTTGCCCAGGATGCGGCCGATCGCCCGAATCTCGGTAAAGTACTGCTCCGGGGTCTCCAGAGAGACATAGAAGACGGGGATGCCCAGCGCCTCCACCGGCTTTCCCAGTTTCTCCGCGAGGTAACTTTTCAGGATGACCAGGTCGGGCCTGGCCGCGGCGATCTGTTCAGGCCCGGCGTCGGTGCCCAGCGTGGCCTTCGCGGCTGCGTTGGGATCCACGATGGGCAGGAAATCGCCCCCCTGTCCTGTGGAGCCAACGGCTGCCAGGCGCTCCGACCCCTCCGGAAACAGGTAGAGCGCGTCCACGATCAGAACCGTCGCCTTCCCGGCAACGACGATCCGCTGCGGCAACGCCGGGAGAGCGACGTCCCGGCCCAGCGCGTCCCGAATGGAAAGGGGAGAAGGAGTCGGTCGTGGGGTACAGGCCGTCAGAAGAAGTGCCAGCAGGAGTAGAACGAACCGCCTCATCCTTTCACCTCACCTGTATGGAGTTGAAACGCTTGAGGGAGATTCTCCAGCCATTCCAGCGTCGCCCGCGCCTGACGGTAGCGCAGGTCCAGAACCATCGCCCGAAAATCCACGGCGGCCAACCGGGAGCGAGCGGCGTCCATCTGAGCCAGCCGTTCCCGCAGCAGGCTCTCCTGAGCGCGCAGCAACTCCTCAACCCCGCCCAGGCCCAAAATCTGATGGAAATAAAGTTTCGCCAGGAACTCCACCCGAACGTCCCGAACGGCCCGGACTGGAGCACGCACCCAATCCAGAAACGCCTGCCGTCCGGCAGACGTGATATGGTAAACCTTGCGGGAAGGACGGTCGTCCTGGGGGACCTGATGAGAGGCCACCCGCCCTTCCTGTTCCAGCGCCCGAAGGGCGTTGTAGAGATGCCCCATCCCGATGTACCAGAAAAACCCCAGTTCCTCCCGAACCCGGCGGTAGAGATGGTACCCGTGGTCCGGAGCCCGAAACAGGAATCCCAGAGCGACCATCTCTATGGGCAGCCGACGCCGAACGGGCATTTCGGTTCTCCCCCGGTGTACTGGACGCGGATTCCCGCGTAGAGCATTTTTGCTCGTCACAGCAGCGTTTATGCAGGCCTGGATGAGTCCCTCCAGGTGCTCTTCCCGCCTCTTCGGGCACGTTTCCTTGGGCCTGTGTCGGGGTATTCACTTTGTGAATAGCCTGTGGAAGGATACCACGCCCGCAGGAATTTGTCAAGCAAGTTGGGATGGTTCAGAACAGGTTGACACTTTTCGCAAGCAACCGCTCCGATGTCAGGATTGGCTGCCTCAAAAATGCCTGCCAGAGACGGTTTTTGCCGACATTCCGCACTTCAAGAGGCCAACTCACCGATTATCCGAAACGGTACACAAAATCAAAGAGTCCTGCCGGTGGCGGTTTTTGGCCCCCCATCCT
>DAOUBO010000330.1:0-3973 GCA_034432695.1 Anaerolineae bacterium
GGGCGGCTTCGCCGCCCGCCGCAAAACCCCCTCTGATCCCCCCTCTCCCCTGGCCGAAGGCCAAAGGGAGAGGGGGGACTTAGGGGGGTGAGGGGAAGGAGAAGGATTGTGCGCTCCGGCGACAGCCGGATTGAAAAAAACCTACACTTGTAAGGGGAGCTGGGGGAGGGGTGAGGCACGGAACGAAGAGGAGTGCCAATTCGTCGTGAGGCACGAGACGAAGAGGAGTGCCGTTCTGTTCGTAGTAAGGCACGAAACGAAGTGGAGCACCGTTCGTAGTAAGGCTGTCTCGGAGAGGCCATGTACATCTCCTTCTTCAGGTCCATTCTCATCTTCTACCTCGTCTCCCTGTCCAGTGGCGCTGTTTGGGCGGATCCTCCACCGTACGGCCCTGACCTTATGGAACATCTCTGTGCCCCAGACCCCATCTACGATCTACGCGAGGGGGAGATACTGGTGCCGATTCTGATGTACCACTTCGTCGGGCGGGAGACACTGGAGCGGAACGGGCGCTCCGTCTCCCGCTTCAACGTGACGGCGGCGGATTTTGAGGCCCAACTGTTGCTCCTGAAGCAACTGGGCTACCATTCGGTCACTGTGAGCGAGATCGCCGCCGCACTGGAAGGGAAAGCGACCCTTCCCCAGCGCCCCGTCGCCATCACCTTTGATGACGGCTGGCGGGAGCAGTACGACGTCGCATTCCCACTGCTCCAGCGCTATGGGATGCGGGCCACGTTTTTCATCCCCACTTCGTTCATCGGCTACCCGCGCTTTATGACCTGGGAGGAACTGGCCGAACTGCGGGATGCGGGGATGGAGATCGCCTCTCATGGTCGCAAACATGTCAACCTGACCGATGCGGACGACCCGGAGGCCTGGCGGGAGATCGCCCGTTCCAGAGAGGTTCTGGAGGAGAAACTGGGGGTTTCGGCCGTCAGTTTTGCCTATCCCTACGGTGGCTACCGGAAAGGCTTGCCGGCAATGCTGGAGCGGGCCGGTTATCGGGTCGCCGTGGGGATCGGAGCCACCCCTGTCCAGCGGGTGGAGGCCCGCTACTACCTCCGGCGAATAGAAGTCCGCGCTCAGGATACCCTGGCAGTTTTCCTGAGCCGCCTTCCCTGGCGCGGGGCGGGAACCCCCCTCTGCGCCCTGGAATCCCCACCATAGGGAAGGATGTCCCGACAAACCTTCTATCTTCCTATCTTCCCTGGACGACGATGACCTCCACAGTCCTGACACGATCAAAAACAGGTAGCGGGGAAAGGGAGACCGGAGCAGACACTGCCTCTCCGGCTGTCCTTGCCCTGATTCCCGCCTGGAACGAGGCGCCCCGTATCCGTCGGATCATAGAGGGCGCCCGTCGGTTCCTCCCGGTCCTGGTCGTGGACGACGGTTCCACGGATGGGACGGCGGAGGTGGCCCAGGCCACCGGCGCAACGGTCGTTCGTCATCCCCGGAACATGGGGAAGGGGATGGCCCTGAAGACGGGGTTCGCCTGGGCGCTGGAGCACGGCTACGACGCCGTCCTCACCCTGGATGCGGATGGTCAGCACGACCCGGAGGAGATCCCAAAATTCCTGGAAGCCTTCTACAGGGGTGAGGGAGACCTCATCATCGGACGGCGGCGGTTCTCGGAGATGCCATGGCCCCGGTGGTGGTCCACCCCTCTGGGGACGCTCCTGCTCTCCCTGGCCCTGGGCCGGTACATCCCCGACAACCAGTGTGGCTATCGGTTGATCGGCCGTCGGGCCCTGGAGTGCTCTCTGGGGCTGGCCAGCAGCGGCTTTGAGATGGAGGTGGAGATGATCGCCGAGGCCCTGCGCCGGGGCCTCTCCATCGGGTGGGTGCCCATTCGGACCATCTACGGGATCGGCAAGCGCAGTTATTTCCATCCCCTCAAAGACACCCTGCGGTTCCTGCGGATGGTCTGGAGAATCTGGAGACAGGGGCGAGCCAAACCCGCCCCGTCTTGACAGTTTCCCCTTTTCCCCCTATAATACCGCCGTCCTGCCAGGAGTCTGGAGTTTAAGAACGGACTTTGGACAAACTGAAAGGGCCAGGGAGAGCGCCTTGCCCACTACATATGTGGGCTTTATCCATTTGCCGATGCCCATATATATGGGTGGCCTGTAGAAATTAATTTCGGCTTACATCCATATGGGTGGCCCGTAGGCCGAAATGAATTTTACATCCCGGTGGTTTATCCAAAGTCCAGTAAGGAATCCTGTTACGAGGAGTGAGTCCATGCCACCAGTTCCAAAGCGAAAGGTTTCCAGGGGGCGCCGGGACCGCCGGCGCAGCCACCATGCCCTGACGGTCCCCGTGTGGGCCTACTGTCCCAGGTGCAAGGAGCCGGTTCTGCCCTACCACGCGTGTCCGAACTGCGGGACCTATCGTGGGCGTAAGGTGATGGAATCGGCGGAACAGCGGGAAAAGCGGAAGGCGGCGAAGAAGCGGTAACGGCGCGCGGACGCCCGGCAGGCCCGGCGCAGGAAGGGGGCGATGACGGAACCATCGGCCTTCCAGTTTCCCGGACAGGGCTCTCAGCACGTGGGGATGGGGAAAGACCTGGTCTCCCATTTCCCCGCCGCGGCCCGTGCCTTCGCGGAAGCCGACGAGGTCGTGGGGTTTCCCCTTTCCCGTCTCTGTTTTGAGGGGCCTGCGGAAGAGTTAAACGATACGGCCAACGCCCAGCCGGCCATCCTGACGGCCAGCGTGGCGGCGCTGCGAGTGCTGGAGGAGCGGGGGGAACAGCCATCCTGCGTCGCGGGCCACAGCGTGGGCGAGTTCGCCGCCCTCGTCGCAGCCGGTGCTCTGACCTTTAGGGACGCGCTGCTCCTGGTTCGGGAGCGAGGGCGGCTGATGCGGGAGGCGGGGCTCCGTCGGCCCGGCGGAATGGCGGCCGTGCTCGGGCTGGAGGCCGAACAGGTCGCGGCCCTCTGCAGGGAGGTCGCCGAGCGGGTCGGGCGATACGTCGGGGTGGCCAATGACAACTGCCCCGGTCAGACGGTGATTTCGGGGGATGAGCAGGCGCTTCTGGAAGCGATGGAAGCGGCGCGGGCCGCCGGTGCCCGGCGGGTGGTTCGGCTGGCGGTGAGCATCGCTGCCCATTCGCCGCTGATGGCCGAGGCGGCGGCCGCCTTCCGGGAGGCCCTGGCGAAAGTCCGCCTGCACCCCCCGCGCGTTCCGTTTATCGCCAACGCGACGGCCGCCGTGATGACCGACCCGGAGACCATCCGGGAGACGCTGGCGCGCCAGTTGACCTCGCCCGTCCGCTGGCGGGAGTCCCTGCACCGGATGCTGGAGATGGGGATCAGCCGCTTCGTGGAAGTTGGGCCAGGGGACGTCCTGACCGGCCTGGTCCGCCGGATGGGGGTCCCCGTCCAGGCGCTGACCACGGCCCAGGCCGTGGGGAAATTCTGAGGCTCACCCGCGGGGGCGGCGAAGCCGCTCCCGCAAAACCCCTTTCCTGATCCGGGTTAAAACTCGCCTCGCAAGGAAACGTTTACCGAACTGGATTCTGGCGATTCTGAAGATCACGCCCGAAATAATCCGCGTCCTGGCTACCTGACACTTTCTGTGGGAAAGGCCGCGGCGGAGGCCCAAAGGCCGCTGTACGGCGTGGGGCAGGATTTATCTGGCCGGACCCGTCGTTCGCCCGTCGGGCGTCGCGCAAAGCGCGGGATGGATGCAAGATGAATCTTGCGCTACGCGGCGTGGCGTTTTTCGCACCCGCTGAGAAGCCCCTGCGCATAGAAACTGGACTTTGGACAAACTGAAAGGGCCAGGGAGAGCGCCTTACCCACTACATATGTGGGCTTTATCCATTTGCCGATGCCCATATATATGGGTAGCCTCTGTAGGCCGAAATTAATTTCGGCTCTGGCTACCTGACACTTTTGTGAGCCACTTACTCCAGACTACCTGGGAAGGGTCATTGCGAGCCCCCGGAGGGGGCAAAGGGCCACGCCGA
>DAOUBO010000331.1:0-4445 GCA_034432695.1 Anaerolineae bacterium
GCTCGCAGTGACATTCTTCGGCGGCGGGCGAGGGGAGTAGGAGCAGTTGCCCTACTCCTGGCCGAAGGCCAAGGGGAGAGGGGGGGACTCAGGGGGGTGAGGGGAAGGAGAAGGATTGTGCACTCCGGCGACAGCCGGATTGAAAAAAACCTGCACTTGTAAGAGGGGCGACCCCCCCATCATCTCCCATCCAGGAGGAACCATGCCACTTCCCCAGAGAGGCCGTCCCAAAGAAGAAATCTTCGCCGAACTGGAGCGCTTCAAGGCCCGCGACCTGGACTGGAAGGCCGGGCGGGTCTGGGCCTACGTCTACAACCCCGGCGATGAGGTCCGCGAGGTGGTCAACCGGGCCTACACCATGTTCCTCACCGAGAACGCCCTGGACCCCACCGTCTTCCCCAGCCTGCTGCGGCTGGAGACGGAGGTGGTGCGGATGGTTGCCGACCTGCTCCGGGGCGACGACGACGTCGTCGGCCACATCACCACCGGCGGGACCGAGAGCAACCTGCTGGCGGTGAAGACGGCGCGGGATTGGGCGCGCGCCCACCGCCCCGAAATCGCCCAGCCGGAGATGGTCCTCCCCATCACCGCCCACGGCTCCTTCCACAAGGCCGCCCATTACCTCTGCGTCCGGCCCGTCGTGGTGGAGGTCAACCCCCGGACATTCCAGGTGGAGCCGGAGGCGATGCGGGCCGCCATCACCCCCAACACCATCCTCCTGGTCGCCTCGGCGCCCAACTGGTCGCAGGGGGTGATAGACCCCATCCCCGAAATCGCGGAAATCGCCCGGGAGAAGGGCCTGCTCTTCCACGTGGACGCCTGCGTGGGCGGGTTCTACCTCTCCTTCCTGCGCCGGATGGGGTATCCGGTCCCGGATTTTGACTTCGCCGTGCCGGGCGTTACCTCCATCTCCGCCGACCTGCACAAGTACGGCTACGCGGCCAAAGGGGCCTCCACCGTCCTCTACCGGAATAAGGAACTTCGCCGCTATCAGTTGTTCGCCTGCGCCGAGACGACCGCCTACACGCTGGTCAACACGACGGTGCTGAGCAGCAAGTCGGGCGGGCCGATGGCCGGGGCGTGGGCGGTGCTGAACTACCTGGGCGAGGAGGGGTTCATCCACATTGTGCGGACGGTGCACGAGGCGACGCAGCGGCTGATCCGGGGCATCAACGAGATACCGGAACTGCGCGTCCTGGGCGAACCGGCGATGTGCCTGTTTTCTTTTACGTCCGACCAGATTAACCTTTTCCAGTTGGCGGACGCGATGGCCCGGCGCGGCTGGTACATCCAGGCCCAGCCGTCCACCCCGTTCACCCCGCGCAGCCTGCACATTTCGGTCAACTACGGGAACGCGCACCAGGTGGATGCGCTGCTGGCAGACCTGCGGGAGGCCGTGGAGGAAGTGAAACGGACCCCGCCGATAGATACGGAGAACGTCCGGGCGATGGTCGCCTGGGCGCTCCAGAGCCCGGACCCGCAGGAGGCGTTCCGGCAGTTGATGGGGACGGTGGGCATTGAGGGGACCGAACTGCCCGAGGAACTGGCCCTCATCAACGAGATTCTGGACCTGCTCCCGGACCCCCTGGCGGATGCTCTGCTGGTGGACTACTTCAACAATCTGTACGTCTGAACCGGTGGCACAAAATTTATTTTGTAGCGCAAGATTCATCCCGCGAACAACGTAGCGCAAACTTCATTTTGCGGCGCAGGACAAATCTTGCGCTATGGCTGATTTTTGGTCGGCGCCCAGGGCGGCGGGGAAAAGCTGTCCGCTCAAGTAATGCCTATGGGGCAAGGGGGTTGGGCGAGGACCGTCGCCGGATTACCAGAATCATTTCAGGCCGCAACATGTCCGGGTGCAGAAGAAGGGGGAGCGACCCCTCTACGTCGCGGGCCACGCCGGGTGTGCATCCCGGCGCTTGTGTGGTATAATCACCGGGTGACCTTCAGGCACTTCGGCATCTCCCGGAAGTGCGGGGATTTCATCTGTCTGTAACCCACGACTCAGGAGGACAAACGATGTTTGGCAAAGAGCCCAAGCCCACACCCGAGAAGAGACCTCAACCCCCGGCTGTCGCTCCGGCTGCACCGTCGGCCAGGATAGAGACCGTTATCGGACCCAACGCCTATTTCCGGGGGGAGATTGTCTCCGAGGGAGGCATCCGGATAGACGGCATCTTTGAGGGAACCATTGAGACCACGGGCAATCTGGTCATCGGGGAATCGGCGAAGGTCATCGCCGATATTCGGGCCAACAACATCTCCATCTCCGGCGCCGTTAAGGGGAACATTCACGGCAACCGGGTGGAGATTCTGGAGACGGGGCGGGTCTGGGGAGACCTGACGGTGAACTCCCTGCTGGTGAACGAAGGGGCCTACGTGCGGGGCCAGACGATGATGCAGACCGACATAGAGCCTCCCTTGATTGAACCTCCCCGGCCTCAAGCCAGCGCTGTTCCTGGGCCGGGCACCATCGTGGACGTTGAGCCCGCCCGGCCCGCGGCCGAGCCGGCGGAAGAGATTTAGAAGAAAGGGGGTTGGACGGCAACCGGGGCTGCTGTCCAACCCCCGCGTTATGCCTATCCCTGCATCTCGGCCAGCCGCCCCTTCAGGTAGTCAATCGGCGGCACGGGGGTAGGGTCCACCCCGTTCAGAGCGGCCAGGTACAGGCTGACGTAGTCCCCGAAGTGGATCAGGGAGAGCATCTGAGCCAGTCGGCTTTCTCCACGCCCCCATATCTCGTCCACTGCGATCCCTTCCCGCAGGAGCAACTCCTTCGTCACCTCCCAGCGGGCCTGCACGCGGGGATGGTCCAGCGGAGACCGCAGCATCAACACGCAGGCCTGTTCCCGCACACCATCGGGCAGCCCGTAGCCGACGACGGCGTTGTGGTTCAACTCGGGCATCTCTTCCCAGATGGCCCACTGCTTGGCGTTCTCGTTGAATTGCCCCTTCCACCGTCGGGCGACGGGGGCCAGGAAACCTGCGCCGTAGACAACGGGGAGCCGTCCGACCAACTGTCCGGCTAATCGTTTGGCGGGGTTTCGGGCCGTGGGCGCTTCGGGGTGCAGTTCTCGTCCCCATTCTCTCACGACCTCAACGGCCTCGTCCAGGTCTTCTCCGTAATCTCGGACCAGCCCCGCCCGATAGAGCAGGCCCAGGAGCAGAACGAGGGAGTAGCCGATGGCCGCCCGTGGCGCCAGGCAGGGCGGGAACCGCAGGAGGGGGTATCCCCTCTCCTCCGCCAGCGCGACCAGGTCGCCCTCCGTCGCCCCCACGCCCAGCCGACAGCCCCGCCCCATCGCTTTGCGGAAGGCAGTCAGCGTTTCCTCCGTCTTGCCGGAGTAACTGGAGCCGATCACCAGGCTCTCAGGCCCGACATGGGCAGGGAGATCGTACCCGCCGATGCAGAGGATGGGGACCGGGCACTCCTCCGCCACCAGGGCGCTCACCAGCGCGCCGCCAATGGCCGACCCTCCCATCCCCAGAACGACGACTTCCCGCACCCTCCGGTAGGTCTCCGGAAGGGAAAGCGCCTGGGCCAGTCTCCAGGCATCCACACAGTGGGCAGGCAGTTCGGCGATCCGCTCTCGCATCCCTGCAGGGTCCAGAGCGGTGTATAGACTCAGGTCGTCCAGGTTCCTCATCGGCGCTCCTCGCGAATGGGGTCCATCCCGTAGCGTCGGGTTTTTTACAGATACTTTAGCCCACTCCCGGTGTTGAAGAGGACCACCCGCTCGTCGGGAGCGATCCATTCTTCCTCCAGGAGGGCTTTCAGCGCGGCCACCGTGGCCCCTCCCTCTGGGCAGGCGAAGATCCCTTCCGTCCGGCCCAACCACCGCTGCCCTTGCATCAGCGCCTCGTCGGAGACCGCGATGGCGGTTCCCCCGCTGGCCCGCAGCGCCCGCAGGATGAGGAAGTCCCCCACCGCTGCCGGGACCCGTAGCCCGGCTGCAACGGTCTGCGCGTTCTCCCAGGGGGTGGCGAACTCCTCTCCGGCGTGGAGGGCCCGAACGATCGGCGCGCAGCCCGTGCTCTGGACCGTCACCAGGCGCGGCCGGCGGTCTCCGATCCAGCCCAGGTAGGCCATCTCCTCAAAGGCTTTCCACATCCCCACCAGCCCGGTCCCGCCCCCGGTGGGGTAGATAATGACGTCGGGCAGTTGCCAGCCCATCTGCTCGGCCAGTTCATAGCCCATCGTCTTTTTCCCTTCCAGCCGGTAGGGCTCCCGGAGGGTGGAGAGGTCAAACCAGCCATGGGCTGCGGCCAGCCGTCGGGCTTCCCGGCCGCAGTCGGTGATCAGGCCGTCTATCAGCGTTACCTCTGCACCCAGAGCGCGGCACTCGGCCAGGAAGGGGGCCGGGACGTCACGGGGCATAAAGACGTGCAGGGAAAGGCCCGCGCGGGCGGCGTAGGCCGCGGCGGCGCCTGCCGCGTTCCCG
>DAOUBO010000332.1:0-2251 GCA_034432695.1 Anaerolineae bacterium
CGGAGGACTTTGGCCCGCTGGGCTGCGTGGGCTGCGGGCGATGCATCGTCTCCTGCCCGGTGGATATTGACATCACCGAGGTGATGCGGGACGTAGCATCCCGGTAGAGGAGGGACGTATGGCTGCGGCGACCAACCCAATGCGTCCGTACCTGGGCCGTCTGGTGGATGTTCGTCCCCTGGCAACGGGGATCAAACTCTTCCGGGTGGAACTGCTGGAGCCGGAGGGAAAGGCCGCCTTCGCCGACTACAAACCCGGTCAGTTCGCCTTCCTCTCCGCCTTCGGCGCGGGGGAGGCCCCCTTCGGCATCACCTCCACCCCCGCGCGGGGGCCCTACCTGGAGTTCGCCGTCAACGCCATCGGCCACGTCACGAACACCCTCCATACCCTGGATGTGGGCGACCCCGTGGGGGTGCGGGGGCCGCTGGGAAACGGGTTCCCGATGGACCAGTTGCGCGGCAGGAACATCGTGATCATCGGCGGCGGCATCGGCGGCGCGCCGCTCCGCCCCGTTATCCACACCATCCTGGACCCCCGGGAGGACTACGGCCACCTGACCATCCTCTGGGCCGCCCGCAGCCCGGACCTCCTCGTCTTCACCGAGGAATTTGACGAGTGGCGCTCCGCCTGGGCCACCGAGTTCCACGTCACCGTGGACCGGGGGGACGAGAAGTGGAGAGGCAACGTCGGCCTGATCACCCAGTTGCTGGAGAAGGTGGCCCCGTCGCCCCAGAACGCCGTCGCCATCACCTGCGGCCCGCCCATCATGATCCACTTCGTCTTTCTGACCCTGAAGAAACTGGGCTTCGCTCCCGACCAGATGCTGACCACGCTGGAGGCCCGCATGCACTGCGGGATCGGCAAGTGTGGCCGCTGCAACCTGGGGGAGAAGTTCATCTGCACCGACGGGCCCGTTTTCTGGCAGTACGAGATCGCCGGATTCCTGGAGGGATTCCTGTAGATGGCCACGCGCATCACGCCTCCGCGCCACATCGTCTGGAGCACCGACACGGTGGACCTGAGCGACTCTTTCCAGCACTGGTGGTACATCCGCCAGGTTCTGCTGCACGGGCGGGCGGAGGACATCCGCACCCTGGACCTGGACGAGGTGGACGCCCTGCTGGATGACCCGAACCTTCCACCCCACCTCCACCGTCTCTGGAAAACGTTCCTGGAGGCCCGACGTGCTGAAAGGTAGGGCCGGGCGTCCGAGTTTCCACACCAGGCCGAAGCCTGGCCGGTCAAAGCGCTTTTGAAATCCAGCACGCCTTTCAGCGGTTAGCCCCGAGCCTGATGGATCGGGCCACCCGACCGGAGGAAACGCTATGACCGATCTGCCCTCTCTGACCGAAAACCAGATCCGGAAAAGGGCCACCTCCCAGTCCTGGGAGCGGGGGCTGGATTACTTCTACAGCGGCGCCGTGGACCGCATCGTCTGGCGGGACGGCCTCCTCACCGCCGCGGTCCAGGGGAGCCAGTACGAGCCGTACCAGGTCGCCGTGGAGTTCACCCCGGACGGTGAGATCGCGGACGCGTCCTGCACCTGCCCCTACGACTGGGGCGGCGATTGCAAGCACATCATCGCCGCCCTCCTCTACCTGGTCCACCGTCCCCAGGAGATAGAACAGCGCCCGCCCCTGGCCCAACTCCTCTCCAACCTGAGCCGGGAACGGCTGGTGGAACTGGTTCAGGCCCTGGCCCGCATCCACCCCGAAATCGTGGAGGATGTGGAGGACTTCGTCGGCGCGCCGACGCCGCCCCCCACGACGGCCGCGCCGTCTGCTCCTGCTGCCGCTCCGCCCCCGGAGGTGGACCTGGCCGCGCTGCAGCGGCAGATCCGGGCCGACCTGCGGGCCAAAGCGCGGGAATTCTACGACTACGAGGAATCCTACTACGAAGGGGACGTCTACCTCGGAGAGGTCCTGCAGCCGGCCCTGGATCGGGCGCGCGCTCTGCTGGACGCGGGGGACGCGCGGGGCGCGCTGGCCGTCCTGGATGCGGCGACCGACGCCTGGGTGGAAGGATGCCGGCGCATAGACAAGGACTTGCTGGAGGAAATGGGGTGGGTAGACGACGAATACCTGACGGACCTGGGGCGGCTATGGGCGGAGGCGCTGCTGACGGCCGACCTGACCCCCCAGGAGCGGGCCTGGTGGGAGGAGCGGCTGGACGACTGGGCCGACGGGATGCCCGGCGGGTCGGCGCTGGAGATCGCCGTCGCGGCCGCCGCCCAGGGCTGGGACTACCCCCC
>DAOUBO010000333.1:0-3694 GCA_034432695.1 Anaerolineae bacterium
CTGGGGGCGGGACGCCAGCGCCAGCCCGCTGCGCACCAGCATCAGCCCCAGGCCCAACTGGATGCCCCGGATCACGGGCCGGGTGAAGAGCCGGTCCAGCCAGCGGGGCGCGTCGGTGAGGGCGAAGAGGAGCAGCAGCGCGCCCATCCACCATCCCGCCGCCGTCACGGTGCGGCCGGAGAGCCCGCGCGCGATGGCGATGGCCGCCACCGCCTTCAGCGGGTGGGCCCGGGGGGGGCGGGGGGGAGAAGAGGCCCGCCAGGATGTAGGCCACGCCGACGCCGAAGAAGACGCCCGTGGCCGGCAGGCCGTTCACCGTGATCAGCGCCACTGCCAGCGGGACCAGGGTGCCCAGGTCGCCCAGCGCGCCGCTGACCTCCCTCCAGAACGAGGCGCGGTCGGAAGCGGAAGAAGAGGCCATCACATTTTGCCCTGGACGCAGATTCACGCAGATCTCCGCAAAAACTCACCGCAGAGGCGCCGAGAGCGCAGAGTTCCATAAAAACTCACCGCAGAGGCGCCGAGAGCGCAGAGTTCCATCAATCTCTGCGCACTCTGCGTCTTGACGGTAAAGTCACCGCAACCACCTACCTCACCCCTCCCCTCTCCTGGCCGAAGGCCAGGAGGAGGTAGGTCGGATTGCCAATCCGACCTACCTCCTCCCCCGTTTCGGGGGAGAAGGGAGGCAAGGGGGGTTGAGGGGGTCAAATGTGCCCGCCGAGGGGGAGGTAGGCAGTTACAAGCCAACCTTTTTGCGAGAGTCCAGTCCTATTTTAGAAACGGGGGCCGAAAGTGTCTATCGGGGAAACCCGGAGTCTTTGTCGGGGAAAATCCGCTCTTCTTCTGTCGGGGAAAACCCGACGGCTGGGGGAAGAAAGGGTGCAGGGCGGCAGTCCCTGGGGCCGCCGCCCTGCACCTCTGCCCATCCCCGGCGCCCGGGCTACCGCATCGCCCGCACGCTTCGGCGCCACTCCGGTGTCCGCAGGCCCTCCAGGCGTGCGAGGTGTTCCCGCAACTGGGAGCGGATAAACGCCTGCTGGAACTCTGCCGGGAAGAACTCGGAAAGGAGAAAATCCAGCACCGCGCCAAACTCGTAGTGCTCCAGCTCGTGGACTGCCTGGTACGCATCTTCCAGCGTCTGGATCTGCTCCAGAACCGCTTCGGGCGAAATCGCCATCAGGGCCTGAACCTGTTCCCAGACCTGCGGGTCGGCCGGCGCGGCGCGCTGCTCGGGGGTCAGCGAGGCCTTCGCCTGCTCCAGCAGCCAGATATGGAGGGCCTCGTCGGCGGCCATCTGCCACCAGACGGCCTTCGCCTCCGGCTGGTGGGCGAACATCTTCTGCAGGCGCAGGTGGAAGTCCTGCGAGGCCTGCTCCACCTCTATCAGCATATCCAGCAAAGCGCCGATAGTCGGGGTCGTGGGCTGAGTGGCCATTTCATCACCTCCTTCCTGTGCTCCAGTTTCAGGGGGCCCGGGCACTGCCAGAGGGGCCTGGCGGCCCGTCAGGTTTATTTTTAGGGGATAAGTCGGATTGCCCATCCGACCTACGAGCCCTTTGGGGGTCAGAACTGCCCACATGCATGGCATGTAGGCCCACAGAATTGCGGTTGACCGACCACTGGCACGTCTAATCGGGCGGCTCCTCCTCCAGCCACCCCTGCTGCAGGGCGTAGCGGACCAGTTCGGCCCGGCTGTGCAGCCCCAGTTTGGCCATCGCGCGCGCCCGGTAGGTCTCCACCGTCTTCACGCTCAGGTAGAGCATATCGGCGGCCTGCTGGTTGGTGTAGCCCAGCGCGATCAGCCGCAACACTTCTCGCTCCCGGGGGCTCAGCGGCGGCCCTTCCTCCGACGGCTCCGGCCGCGCGTGTCGGTCCACCAGGTCCTCCAGCAGCCGCCGGGCATGCTCCGAATGCAGGTAGACCCCGCCGTGGTAGACTGTCCGGATGGCGGAGAGGAGTTCCCCCGCCGCGGCCCGCTTGAGGACATAGCCGGCGGCCCCGGAGCGCAGCGCCTCCCGCAGATACTCCTCGTCCTCGTACATCGTCAGCATCAGCACGCGTGTCTCCGGCGCGGCCTCCCGGATGCGCGGCAACGCTTCCAGGCCCCCCAGCCGGGGCATCGCCACATCCAGCAGCAGCACGTCCGGCCGCAGGTCCCGCACCCGCGCCAGCACCTCCGCCCCGTCCCGGGCCTCCCCCACCACCTCTATATCCGGCTCCGCGTCCAGGAGCATCCGCAGCCCGGCCCGCAGGACGGCGTGGTCATCGGCGATCAGCACCCGAATTCGTTCCATAAGGACGCGGATGAACGCAGATGGGTCGCGGAGAGAGACCGACTTCCATCGGTCTCCATCGGCACCTCCACCACCACTGTTGTCCCGGCGCCGGGACGGGATTCCACCGTCAGGCGGCCGCCGACCAGGGTGGCCCGCTCCTCCATCCCGTAGAGCCCCAGGCGGCCCCGCTCCCGCGCCGCCTCCACGTCAAACCCCCGGCCGTCGTCCTCCACAATCAGCACCACCCGGTCCCCCCGCCGCTCCAGCACCACGCTGACGTGCCGCGCCCCGGCGTGCCGGGCCGCGTTGGTCAGCGCCTCCTGCGCGATGCGGTAAATGGCCGTCTCCACCTCCGGCGAAAGGCGCGCCGTCCCCATCCCCACCACCTCCAGGTCGGCCGTCAGCCCAAAGCGGGCCCGACAGCCCTGGACGTAGCGGGCCAGCGCCGGCACCAGCCCCAGGTCGTCCAGCACGCTGGGACGGAGTTCCAGCGCCAGATTGTGCACCTCGTCCAGCGTCTGGGCCACCACTTCCCGCATCCCGGCGACCTGCGCCCGGACCTCCTCCAGCGACGCCGCGTTCTCCATCAGTCGCAGGCTGACCAGCAGCGCCGTCAGCGCCTGCCCCGCCTCGTCGTGCAGTTCCCGCGCGATCCGCCGCCGCTCCTCCTCCTGTGCCCGCATCAGCCGGTGGAGCAGGTCCCGCCGGATCGCCTCCTTCCGCCGGACCTCCTCCCAGAGCCGGGCGTTCTCCATCCCCACCCCCAGTTGCCGTCCCACCGCCTCCAGCAGCCCCAGGTCTTCCGGACCGACCTCCCCCTGGCAGACCAGGCTCAGCAGGCCCACCGGCTCCTCCCGGACCCGCAGCGGGATGAGGACGTGGTGGAGCGGCCCCCGGCCGTCCCCTCCCAGCGGGCAGGACGGGCAATCGGGCGAGGGAGTCCGCAGGACGACGGGGCGCGGCTCCCCGCGGGCCGCCAGACACCCCGCACAGCGCGGACACTCGCTCAGGTCCGGCGCCCCGTCCGGCCCCGCCCAGAACGACGTCCAGACCCGACAACCCTCCTCCCGCCCGGTCAGGCAGACCCATCCGCCCATCGCGCCGACCGCCGTCGCCGTCTCCTGCAGGGCCTCCCCCAGCGCCCGCTCCAGGTCCGTCGGTCCCGCCAGGATGCGGGAGACCTGGTAGAGCGTCGCCAGTTCCCGGTTGCGCCGGAGCAGGTCCCGGGAAAAGGCCTCCATCTCCCGGCGGGATCGCTCCAGCCGTTCCACCATCGTGTTGAACGAGGCCTGCAGGTGGCCGATCTCGTCGTCGGCCCACGGCGCCACCCGCTGGGAGAGGTCCCCCTCCGCCACCCGACGGGTCGCCTCCTCCAGCGCACGGACGGGCCGGGTCAGGAGCCACGTCAGCAGGCTGCT
>DAOUBO010000334.1:0-1826 GCA_034432695.1 Anaerolineae bacterium
GCCGACCGGGTGGTCGCCGTGGGCAACGGGGCCAACGACGCCCGGATGCTGGAGCGGGCCGCGCTGGGGATCGCCGTGCTGGGGCCGGAGGGGCTGGCCGTCTCCTGTCTCCAGGCCGCCGACGTGCTGGCCCCGGACATCCTGGCCGCGCTGGACCTGCTCCTCTTCCCGCGCCGGCTGGTGGCGACGCTGCGGAGGTAGGCTTGAAGCAACTGGTCATCCTGAGCGGCAAAGGGGGCACGGCAAGACGACGGTCGCGGCGGCGCTGGCCCACCTGGCGTCCCGCGAACGCTCCGTCGTCCTGGCCGATGCCGATGTGGACGCGGCCAACCTGGAACTGGTGCTCTCGCCCGAGTGCCAGGAGGAGCTCCCGTTCACGGGCGGGAAGGTCGCCATTATAGACCCGGAGCGATGTGCCGGCTGCGGCGTCTGCGAGTGGGTGCGCCCGCCGTCGGAGGAGGCCATCGTCCGGGCCTATGCCATTTTCCGGGACGCGGGGGAACGGGTGGAACTGCTGATTCACCGGCGACGCGGAGGCAGACCTGCTGGGCATCACCGCCGTCCACCCGATGCGGGAGGACGCCCTGGCGGCCTTTCTGGCCCGCTCCGGCGCGGACTGGAGCCTGGTCGCCCGGCTGGTGGCCCGGGGCCTGCTGGTGGAGACGGAATATCGGGGGCACCGGTTCTACCGGCGATGGAGGTATCCGCGGGAGGGTCGGCCCCCTATCCCTTCTGATACGGCACGGTCAGGGTGAGGGTCACACCCTGGCCGGGGGCGCTCTCAATGTCTATGGTGCCGTCCAGCAGCCGGGCCCGTTCCCGGATGTTCCGCAGCCCCTGTCCGGTGGGGACGGGGCCCATCGCGAAGCCGACGCCGTCGTCGGCGACCTGGACCTGAAAGGCGGTGGAGCCGAAGGTGAGGCGAACTTCCACGTTGCGGGCGTGGGCGTGGCGGGCGACGTTGGCCAGGGCCTCCCGCACGATCTGAAAGACATGCTGTCGCCGCTCCGCACTGGGAACGTCCCGAACTTCCCCCTGGACGACGAGATGGGTCTCCAGAAGGGTGTTGACCCGGAACTCCTGGAGCAGGCTCTCCAATCCCTCCACCAGGTCGGCCTCCGGAAGTCCCCCCCGAAGGTTGAAGATATAGCGCCGGATTTCCTGAATGGTGTGGTTGAGGGCCACCATCACACGGGAGAGTTGGGCCTGGGCGGCAGCGGGATCCTCAGGGATCAGGGCCTGTACGCCCTCCAGCATCAGCCCGGCGGCGTAGATGGATTGGATGATGCCGTCGTGGAGTTCCCGGCTGATCCGCTCCCGGTCCGCCGCCAGCGCCTGGGCCTCCAGAACCTCCGTGGCCCATCGCTCCACCTCTCGCTGAACGACGGCGAAGGTCCAGACCAGGCCGGAGGAAAGGGCAACACCGCTCAGGAGAAAGAGGGCAGAGAGGGCGGGCGGAAGCCAGGGGAGGAGAGGCGGCAGAACCCGCATAACGCTGCAGGCGCCGATCAGGAATCCCAGGGCGGCGAAGGCAGCGCCGATAAGCCGGGAAGGGCGACGGGCGGCCTGCAGGCGGCGCAGGTTGCCGGCGGGGAGGGGCGTCCGGAGGAGGCCCCAGCATACCAGAAGCCCGCCGGGGAGGCCCATTCCCAGCCGGGCCGTGGTTTCTCCGATCTGGGCGGCACGGATGGCGGGAAGGGAAAAAGCCCCCCAGAGGAAGAGGCCCATCCAGAGGAGCAGGACCGGCAGGGCCGGCAGCAACCGGGCCGGGATGGAACGGCTCTGGCGCTCTCTGTGGGCCATAAAGGCCCCGAAGGCCAGCAGGG
>DAOUBO010000335.1:0-3168 GCA_034432695.1 Anaerolineae bacterium
GGCGCCCACCCGGGGGGGCGCGGCGGGGGGGGCCGCTGATCGGCGGGCGGGGCCTCATCGGCGCCGGCCGCTACTACGACGCCCAGGTGGACGACGCCCGCCTCACCCTGGCGATGGCCCGCGCTGCCCACCTCCACGGTGCGGCGGTGGTCAACCACGCTCCCGTCGTCGGCCTGATGAAAGCCGGGGGGAGAATCGTCGGCGCGCAGGTGGCCGATGCACGCACCGGGCGAGAGATAGAGGTCCGGGCCCGCATCATCGTCAACGCCACCGGCGTCTGGGCCGACCGTGTACGGGCCCTGGACAACCCCCGCGCTCGCCCCATGCTCCGCCCGACCAAAGGCATCCACCTCCTCATCCCGCGCGGCCGCCTTTACACCTCCCACGCCGTCATCTTCACCTCCCCCCGGGACGGCCGCCATATGTTCGTCATCCCCTGGAAGGACTTCGCCCTCATCGGAACCACCGACACCGACTACCCGGGCGACCTGGACGACCCCGTCGCGGAAAAGGAGGACGTGGCATACCTGCTGGAGGCGGTCAACCACCTCTGCCCCGGCGCCCAGATCGGCGAATCCGACATCATCAGCACCTTCGCCGGACTGCGCCCCCTGGTCGCCGCACCGGGTCATCCCTCAGCCGTCTCCCGGACCCACGTCATTGTGGAGAGCCCGTCCGGGCTGATCACCATCGCCGGAGGCAAACTCACCACCGCCCGCCGGATGGCTGAGGAGGTGACGGACCTCGTCCAGAAGCGATTGGCCGAAATGGGCATCCAGGCCCGCTCTGGCTGCCGGAGTCAGGAGCCGCTGGAGGGCGCGCAGATAGAGCCGGTGGAGGTGGACCTGCCCGACGAACGGATCGCCCGCCATCTGACCGAGACCTACGGCGGCGATGCCCGCTGGATTCTGGGCTACGTGGAGGAAAACCCCGCGCTGGGTGAGCCGATCGTGCCGGGATTGCCGTACCTGCTGGCGGAGGCCCTCTACGCCGTTGGGCATGAGATGGCCCTGACCCTCTGCGATGTTCTCATCCGCCGCACCCATGTCATCTACGAAGCGCGCGATGGCGGCCTGAGCCGGGCGCGGGCCGTCGCGGCGGTCTTAGCCCCCCGTCTGGGATGGGACGAGGCAGAGACAGAGCGACAACTGGCCGACTACGCCGCGCAGGTCGCGCGGACCCGGAATCCGTAAACGTGTCAGGGAAGGTGCTGAAAAAGTCCCGAGGGCGATTTTTGGCCTCCCCCTCACCCCCATAGGCGTTAACTGAAGGGCGGTGCGGAGGCGGCTGGCCGCCCCAGGTGCCGACTGCAGGGGCAGGGGCAAGCCCTGCCCCATTAGGGGACGACCGCCGTAGCGCAGGCGGTTACCTCACCCCACCCCCAGCCCCCTCCCCTCTCCTGACCTCCGGTCAGGAGAGTAGGGCAACTGCGAGCAGTTGCCCTACTCCATTATACCAGGGGGTGCCGCCGAAGGCGGCGGGGGAGGGGTGAGGATCCAGGAGGCGGCAGGGGGAAACCCCTGCTTAAGTTCGCGCCTACGCCCCTCACCCCCTATTCCCACACAGGTGCATTTCTTCAGGCAAACCGCTCTGCGGGGGTAAAAAAGGCATGTCTTTTCCCCCTCTGAGTGGCAGATTGTCCGATATGTTACCCCAAGCGCCTCGCCAGGAAATTGAGATGCACCCTCTGGCGGCGGCTTGACATTCTGGCCCCAGAAGACTATCATATACCCGGGAACGTTTGCAAGAAGACCCCGATCGCGCCTGGCAGGAGGTGTACAGGGGCTGAAGAAATAGTAAATTCTCGCCGACTTTGCTCTTTCCCTACCCTTACTGTTTCCCCGTTTGCAAAGGAGGAGTACGATGTCCCGCAAAACGCTGTGGTCCACCGTGAGTCTCATCGTTATCGCTGCGCTGCTCCTGGTCGCCTGCAAGCCGACCCCGACCCCCACCCCCACGAAGAAGCAACTGGAGATCTTTTCCTGGTGGACGACGGGCGGCGAGGCGGCCGGCCTCCTGAAACTCTTTGAACTCTACAACCAGAAGTTCCCGGATGTGGAGATCATCAACGCCACCGTCGCCGGTGGGGCCGGCTTTGAGGCCAAGCCCGCCCTGAAGGCCCGTATGCTGGGTGGCGACCCGCCGGACTCCTTCCAGGTGCATATGGGCCACGAACTCATTGACACCTGGGTCACCACCGGCTACATGGAGCCGCTGGACGACCTCTACAAGCAGGAGGGCTGGGAGACCGTCTTCCCCAAGGGCGTGCTGGAGATCGTCTCCTACGACGGCCACTACTGGTCCGTCCCCGTCAACATCCACCGGTCCAACGTCCTCTGGTACAACAAGAAGGTCTTTGAGGCCAACGGCTGGAAGCCCCCGGCGACCTTTGACGAGTTCTTCGCCCTGGCGGAGCAGATGAAGGCCAAAGGCATCACCCCCCTGGCCCTGGGCGACGTGGGCATCTGGGCCTCCACCCACCTCTTTGAAGTCATCCTGGCCGGGACGATGGGCCCGGAGAAGTACAAGGGGCTCTGGACCGGTCAGACCGACTGGAACGGCCCGGAGGTCAAGCAGGCCCTGGAGACCATGGCGAAGATGCTGGAGTACGTCAACCCCGACCACTCCGCCCTCTCCTGGGACCAGGCCAACGACCTGGTGATCCAGGGCAAGGCCGGGATGACCATTATGGGCGACTGGGTGGATGCCGACAACCTGGCGAAGGGCTTCAAGGACTCCGGCTGGGCGCCGCCGCCGGGGACGAAGGGCATCTTCATCGCCCTCTCCGACACCTTCGGCCTGCCCAAGGGCGCGCCACACCGGGAGCAGGCGATAGAGTGGCTGCGGCTCTGCGGCTCCAAGGCGGGCCAGGAGGCCTTCAACCCGCTCAAGGGCTCCATCTGCGCCCGCAACGACTGCAACCCCGACCTCTTCGGCCCCTACCTGAAGACCGCGATGGAGGACTGGCAGAAGGACGCCATCGTGCCCAGCCTGGCCCACGGCGCCGCGGCCTCCGAGTCCTGGGTGACGAAGATCAACGATGTGATGACCGCCTTCGTCACGGATAAGGACGTGGCCAAGGCGCAGGCTGGCCTGGCCCAGGCCTGCAAGGACGTCGGGGTCTGCAAGTAGACCCCCGGCCCCTACGGCGGGGCGGCCCTTCGGGCC
>DAOUBO010000336.1:0-7173 GCA_034432695.1 Anaerolineae bacterium
CGACGGGTGGCGGCGGCCCGCAAAGCGGGCTGCCGCCACCTCATCCTTCCAGCAGGCGCAGCAGGTGCTCCCGGCGGAGCAGTTCTGGATCCGCCTCGGGCTCCAGAAACGGACGAACATCATCCAGGGCCCGCTTCCAGTCCACATGCTCCAGTCGCTGCCGGACCGCTTCGCGCCATGTCGTTTCTGTTAGCGGCGGACCGTCCCCGCCGGTCTGCCGAAGCGCGTTATTCAGCAAGACCAGGTTGGGCGGAGGCCACGAGGGGTCGCTCAGGTACCAGAGCAGGTCATAGAGGTCGCGCCCTTTGAGATAGGGCCGCTGCAAAACGGCGTGCAGTTTGCCCGCCAGAAGCGAGGCGCGATCGTGGTGCTGAAGGTGGAGCAGGATGTGGCGGCGCACGACCGTGGTCGCCAATCCGGCCCCGGCCGGGGGGTTGGTGTCCACCTCTATCTTGACAGCGAGGACTTCGCTCCGATGGGAGGAGAGGCCCAGTTCATGGAGCAGGCCGGGGAAGCGGACAAACGCACTGTGAACCACCCTGCGGTCGTTGACCTTCAGGTCCACCGCGTAGCCCTCGGCCAGAAACTCCCGCTGGATGGCCCGAAGGTAGGCGCGAAAGTCATACCGGTCCCGCTCCCGCTCCAGGGCGAAGTCCAGGTCCTCTGAATGGCGCGCGGTAGCGTAGAGGAAACGCAGGCAGGTGCCACCGTGAAAGGCCAGGGGAATCATCGCTCCGGCGCGCTGGAGAGCGCCCAGGATGCGAGCCTGGAGGTATTCCCGGACCCGGTTGCGGGCCAGCAGGGGTGTCGGGCTCCGACGGACGATCTCCTCCAGATACGCTTTCATAGGGCTTCGTACTCCTCGGATTCGGCCCGAATTAACCGGGCCAGTCGTTTTGCGGCCCGCTTCAGTTTGGGGATGCCGGAGGTCTCCGCCAGACGGCCCAGTTCCTCCGGATTCAGCCGGTCCAGGTTCTGCAGGCGGAGTTCCTGCAGGTAGGCCGGCGCATCAGCGCCCGGATGCAGGTAGATCAGGTCCAGCAGGGCCTTCTCGGGAGTGGCGACGAAGGCCCGCTGTCCACCCAGGTCCAGCCACCGATACCCGTACCACAGGGCCGGCTGGATGTGGTGGAACTCAAAGACGCCCAGGGCCGTTTCCCACCGCGCCGGGCGGCCCAGGGTCACACTCACCGTCACCGGGACCGATTCGGGGATGAGGCCGTAATGGGCCAGGGCGGATTGACAACTGACGTAGGAGCCCCGGACCATCCGGTTGGCTACCACAAATGGGTGCGGACGGACTTTTTGATACGGCGGGGCCAGGGTGTACAGGCCACGACGGAGCAGATAAATCCTCCGATCCTGCACCCAGCGGGACAGTTGACGGCGCACGTCGCGCGGGTTGGCCTCGCCCGCCAGGAGCACCGCGCTCTCAAAAACCGGCTCGTCGCCCACTATCCGGAGCAGTTCCTCAAATTTCATACCCGTAAGATACCATAAATGGCAACTTCTTGCAACCAGATGATGGAGATGCACAACAATACACGAACCCTCTCGTCTCACCGATCCCTGATCCGGCGTCGCCGGGCGGAGGAGCGGGCGGTCAGGGCCGCCCTATTGTTTTTTGCCCTGGTCTCCGTCCTGACCACCCTGGGCATCATCTACGTCCTCTTCCAGGAGACGTTTCTCTTCTTCCAGAAGGTCTCCTTCGCCCAGTTCTTCCTGGATACCCGCTGGACGCCGCTTTTTCTCTCCAAGCGGTTCGGCATCTGGCCTCTGGTCAACGGGACGGTGCTGGTGGCGGCGGGGGCGATGGTCGTCGCGCTCCCGCTGGGGCTGCTGGCGGCCATTTTTATGAGCGAGGTCGCCAGTGAGCGGGTCCGCCGGGTCCTCAAGCCCTTCCTGGAGATTCTGGCGGGCATTCCCACCGTCGTCTACGGCTACTTCGCGCTGACCTTCATCACGCCCATCCTGCGCTCCCTCTTCCCGCAGACCCAGGTCTTCAACGCGGCCAGTGCGGCGATCGCGATGGGCTTTATGATTCTGCCCACGGTCGCTTCCCTCTCCGAAGACGCCCTCTACGCCGTCCCGCGCTCGCTGCGGGAAGCGGCCTACGCGCTGGGCGCCACCCGCTGGGAGGTTGCGACGCAGGTCGTCGTGCCGGCGGCCTTCTCCGGCATCACCGCCGCCTTCATCCTGGCCGTCTCCCGGGCCATCGGCGAGACGATGATCGTCGCCATCGCGGCCGGCCAGCAGCCCAAACTGACCCTCAACCCGCTGGAGTCCATAGAGACAATGACCGCCTACATCGTCCAGGTCAGTCTGGGCGATACGCCCCACGGGACGCTGGAGTACCAGACCATCTTCGCCGTCGGCATGATGCTCTTCCTGATGACCCTGGGGATGAACGTCGCCAGTTACCTGCTCACCCACCGTTTCCGGGAGGTGTATGAATGACGACGGACAACCGACGATGGACCACGGGGTACGAAGTACGCTTTGAGCCCGACCTCGCGCGCCGCCGAGCCCTCGGCCGGGCCTGGGAGAGCGTGGCGCTCCTGGCGATCCTGCTGGGGATCGCGATGCTCCTGACCCTGCTGGTGCAGGTCTTTCTGGACGGCCTGCCCTACCTGCGGCCGCAACTCTTCACCGAATTCCCGTCCCGCTTTCCGGAGAAATCCGGCCTGCGCTCCGCGCTCCAGGGCTCCATCGGGCTGATGGTGCTGACGGCGCTCCTCTCTTTTCCGCTGGGCGTGGGGGCGGGCATCTATCTGGAGGAGTTTGCGCCAAAGAACGCGCTGACCCGGTTCATTGAGATCAACGTCGCCAACCTGGCGGGGGTGCCGTCCGTCATCTACGGCCTGCTGGGGCTGGGGCTCTTCGTGCGCGGCCTGGGGCTGGGCCGCAGTCTCCTGGCCGGCGTGCTGACGATGACGCTGGTCATCCTGCCCGTCATCATCGTCTCCACGCGCGAGGCGCTGCGGGCGGTGCCCGCTTCTATCCGCGAGGCGGCCCTGGCCCTGGGCGCCAGCCGCTGGGAGATGGTCCGGGACCACGTCCTGGTCTACAGCATGGGCGGCATTCTGACGGGGATGATCCTGGCCCTCTCCCGCGCCATCGGCGAGACGGCGCCGCTGATTACCATCGGCGCGCTAACCTACATCGCTTTTGACCTGCGCGGCCCGCTGGACATCTTCACCGTCCTGCCCATCCAGATTTTCAACTGGGTCTCCATGCCGCAGACGGAGTTCCACCGACTGGCGGCGGCCGGCATCATCGTCCTGCTGGCCCTCCTGCTCTCTATGAACGCGCTGGCCATCTGGCTGCGCAATCGTCTGCAAAAACGGTGGTAACCACGGATTTCACGGATTGCACGGATTTTATTGTTAAGGAATATGGTTATGGAACCCATCGCCCTGGAAATCCGCAACCTGAGCGTCTACTACGGGAACTTCCTGGCCATCAGGGACGTGAACCTCTCCATCCCGAAGAACCAGATCACCGCCATCATCGGGCCCTCTGGGGTGGGGAAGAGCACCCTCCTGCGGGCGCTGAACCGGATGAACGAACTGGTGCCCGGCTGCCGGACGGAGGGGGAGGTCATCTTTGACGGGATGAACATCTACGACCCGCGCGTGGACCCGGTGGAGGTCCGGCGGCGCATCGGGATGGTCTTCCAGAAGCCCAACCCGTTTCCCAAGTCCATCTACGAGAACATCGCCTGGGGGCTCCGGATCAACGGTTTCCGGGGGACTCGGGCGCAGATGGACGAGGCGGTGGAGCAGGCCCTGCGCGCGGCGGCGCTCTGGGACGAGGTGAAGGATAAACTCCACCAGAGCGGCCTCTCCCTTTCCGGCGGACAGCAGCAGCGGCTCTGTATCGCTCGCGTCGTCGCCCTGCAGCCGGAGGTCATCCTGCTGGACGAGCCGGCCTCGGCGCTGGACCCCATCGCCACCCTCAAGATTGAGGAACTGATGCGGGAACTGAAGCGGGATTACACCATCGTCATTGTCACCCACAACATGCAGCAGGCGGCCCGCGTCTCCGACTACACGGCGATGATGATGCTCACCGGCGAGGGGGAGCGCTCGGGCACCGTCATTGAGTTTGATCGGACCCGGACCATCTTCACCAACCCCCGGGATCCGCGCACCGAGGGCTACGTGACCGGCCGTTTCGGATAAGGGCGGACGCGGATGAACGCGGATGGACGCGGATTTTGGGCGACAAAATTCGTGTCATTCGTGTAATTCGTGGCTTTCTGAGAGGGGACAATGACCCGGAAAATCCTGGATCAGCAACTGCGGGAATTAAAGGAGAAACTGTTGCTTCTGGGCAACATGGTGGAGCGCGCGCTGCTGGAATCGGCGGAGGCGTTCCGGAAGCGGGACCTGGAGGCGGCCCGGCGCGTGGTAGCGGCCGACCAGGAGGTCAACGACCGACGCTTTGCGGTGGAGTCGCTGACCATCGGCCTCATCGCCACTCAGCAGCCGGTGGCGAGCGATCTGCGCTTACTGGCGGCGATCCTGGAAATTGCAAGCGAACTGGAACGGATTGGCGACTATGCCAAAGGGGTCGCTATCATCACCCTCAGGATGGGCGCGACGTCCCCCTCCGCCATTCCGGCAGAGATTCCCCTGATGGCTCAGAGGGCGGCGGACATGCTCCACCGGGCCCTGAAGGCCTTTGTGGACGAGGACGCGGAGGCCGCCCGCGCCATTCCTCAGGAGGACGACGAGGTAGACGCCCTCTATCTCCGCATCTACCGGGCGCTAATGGGCACGGTGGTTCAGGACCCCTCGGCGGTAGAGCGGGTCAACTGGCTGCTCTGGGCGGCCCACAACCTGGAGCGGGCTGCCGACCGGGTGACCAACATCTGCGAGCGGACGATTTACGCCGTCACCGGCGAGATGGTGGAGATGGACGTCACCTGGGACGAACTGGAGGCGGGAAAATGAGCGGACGCGGATGAACGCAGATGAACGCGGATTTTGGGTAACACCTACCGCAGAGGACGCAGAGGCACTGGATGAAAAACCACGAAGGACACAAAGGATGCGCAAAGAGTTCTGTACCCGATGGACTGAAAAATCCGGCGCTCATCTGCGTTGATCTGCGCCCCCTCACTCCCCCACCGGCAGCGCCACGTGGAACGTGCTGCCCCGCCCCGGCGTGCTCTCGGCCCAGATGCGCCCGCCGTGGGCCAGGACGATGTGTTTGGCGATCGCCAGCCCCAGCCCCGCCCCGCCCGACCGACTCCCCCGCGCCTTGTAGAACCGCTCAAAGACGCGCGGCAGGTCCTCCGGGGGGATGCCCACCCCGGTATCCCGCACCGAGATGACGACCTCATCCCCCACCCGTTCGGCCCGCACCGTCACCTCGCCGGAAGGGGTGAACTGGATGGCGTTGTGGACCAGGTTGGCGACCACCCGCCGCATCCGGTCCATGTCCGCCAGGATGGGGGGAAGGTCGGGGGAGAGGTGCACAGTCAGCGAGAGCCCCTTCCGCTGGGCCAGCGGGCGCAACCCCTCCACCGGCGGCCCGACCACGTCCGCCACCGCCACCCGCGCCATCTGCATCGGCGCCCGTCCCGACTCTATCCGCGCCAGTTCCAGCAGTTCCCCGACCAGCCGGTCCAGCCGCTCCACCTCCCCCTCCACCTGCTCCAGGAACCGGCGGGCGGCATGAGGGTCCTCCAGCGCGCCCTCCCGCAGCGTCTCCACCAGCGCCTTCAGCGTCGTCAGGGGTGTGCGCAGTTCGTGGGAGACGTTGGCGACGAAGTCCCGCCGCACCGTCTCCAGTTCCCGCACGTGCGTCAGGTCCTGCAGGAGCACCATCCCGGCGCCCTCCTCCCCCTCCAGCGGCGTGACAATGGCATGGAAGACGACGGGCCGGCGCTGCGCCAGGTCTATCAGTCCCACCCGCTCCTCTCTCCGCTCCCGGCACTCCTCCCATAACTCCACCAGCCGGTGGTCCCACACCACCTGGACGAAGGACCGGTCCAGCGCTTCCTCCGGGGAGGTGCCCAGCATCCGGGCGGCCGCGGGGTTCATGAGGCGTACCCGCCCCTCCCCATCGGTGATCAGGACGCCGTCGGTCATCCGCGAAAGGACCCCCGAGAGGCGAGCCTGCTCCTCCCGCAGAGAAAGCATGGTTTCCCGCAGGCGGTCCGCCATCCGGTTGTAGGCGCGGGCCAGGTCGCCCAGTTCGTCATCGGTCCGGGGGAGGACGCGCGCGTCCAGGTCGCCCGCGGCCAGCCGGGCCAGCGCGTCGGAGAGGTCGCGGATGGCCCCGAGGGCCGGGGAGAGGCGAAGAAACAACAGGGCACCGATCAGCCCCAGGAAGAGGGCCGTGGTCAGCCCCACCGTCCACTGGAGGCGGCGCAGGTTGGCCTGAACCTGCCGGAGGGGGAGGGCTACCCGCACAATCCCCACAACGTGGCCGTCGGCCTCCACCGGCACCGCCCCGTACATCATCTCGTAGCCGACGGTGTGGCTGAAGCGAACGCTGGTCCCCTGGCCCTCCGCCAGAGCCTGCCGGACCTCGGGCCGGCCCAGGTGGTTCTCCATCCGCGTCCGGTCCTCGTGGGACTCCCCCCAGACGGTGCCGTCGGGCCCGATGAGGGTGACCCGCGCGTCCAGCAGGGCCGCGTAGCGGCGGGCCTCCGCGTCCAGGAAGCCGTCGGGTGGGCCGGAGGCCATCGCCGGGGCCAGCGCGTCGCCGATCAGGCGGGCCTCCGCGAGCAACTGCTCCTCCAGATGGGCCAGGTAGGTGCGGCGGACGGTGGCGGAGAGGACCAGCGTCAGGGCGACCATCCCGACCACGACCGCCAGTTCTATCAGGGCCAGCAGCCGCCAGCGGAGACCGCGAAAGCGCTTCATCGCTCACCCCTCAAACCGGTATCCGACGCCCCGCACGGTCACGATGCGGGTGGGATGGGCGGGATCGTCCTCCAGTTTCTCCCGCAGCCAGCGGATGTGGACGTCCACGGTGCGGCTCCCGCCCATGAAGGCCCACCCCCAGACCCGCTCCAGAATCAGGTCGCGGGAGAGGACCATTCCCCGGTGGCGGGCCAGGAAGAGGAGCAGGTCGTATTCCTTCGGCTTCAGCGGGACCGGCTCCCCCCGGAGATAGACGGCCCGGCGGGCGTCGTCTATGACCAGGTCGCCGAAG
>DAOUBO010000337.1:0-3172 GCA_034432695.1 Anaerolineae bacterium
GGGGACGCCGGAGCGCCCGACGGCTCTCATCGGGGCTTCCCGTGCCCGTCGTATCGCCACCGCTACCCCCCATACCCCCACCAGCGGGATCAGCAGGGCCGCAGTCAGTTTGGCGCCCTGGGCCAGTCCCAGGAGCAGGCCCGCCAGCACCCCTTTCCGACGGTTGGGGTGCTCCAGGTAGCGGGCAAACGCCCAGGTCGCCCAGAATATGAAGGCGGTAGCCCCCAGGTCGGTGGTCGCCAGCGAGCCGTGGGCCAGGATGTTGGGGTCCAAAGCGAAGAGCGTCAGCGCCAGCAGCCCGGCCCGGGAGCCGAAGCGGTCCGCGGCCCAGCGGTAGACCGTAGCGGCCAGGATCAGGGTCAACAGGGCCACCGGGATCCGGCAGGCCACGATAACCCGATCCAGAGGGCGATAAGCGAGGACGGTCTCCTGAGCAACCCGGATGAGGTTCCCTTCCTCGTAGCCTGCGGCCCGCTCCGGCGGGGGCAGGTCCGGCACGAAGAAAAGGGGCCAGGCGAACAGGGCCTTCACCAGAGGAGTATGCTCATCCAGCAGCCGCATCTCCCCGGTGCGCAGGTACTCGTAGCCGCTGGTGATGTGAAAGCCCTCGTCTATTGTCGCCGAAAGGCGCGCGGCGGCCGGGAGAAGAAGGACGAACATTCCGGCCAGCAGCACCAGGGGCAGGTAAAGACGCCGCAAGCGTATCCGGTACGGCAAAGGTTAACCCCTCCTGGGAGTACTGACTCTGGGAATTATGGTACACCTGCTAACGGCTCCCGTCAAGCGCTTGCATCCCTCGCCGGTTGGGATAGAATATACCCGTCAGGCTATCCCTCGCCGAGGAGGACGAATGTTTCGTCGGAACTGGTGGTCTATCCCGCTGGCTCTGGCTTTCCTGCCGGTACTCATTCTCGGTATTCACGGTTATATCTCGCTGGCGAATTCTGGCGGGCCAATGGAGGGAACCTCCCCACTGGAGCCCCCCGCCGCCTCGCCCGAATTGACGGAATGGTACGCGTCGCTGGCTTCCCTTCCTTCCCCTCCCATAGAAGCGCTGCTTCTGGACCCCGGCCTGCTGGTCAACGGCAACTTTGACCAGATCCCCTTCTACTGGCGTGTGCCCAACCACTGGATCGCCGGAGGGTGGGCCCGCTGGTGGACGGCGGAGAGCCCGACGATCCCCGAATACGACGATGTCCGTCCGTACAGCCCTCCCCCTTATGAAGGAAACCACGCCCAGGTGTATTTCAAGTGGGGCACCCCCTACGAGGCCGGTCTCTACCAGGTGGTCAACGGCCTGACCCCCTGTATTCCCTACCGGCTGACCCTGTGGACGCGCAACGATGCCCCTCGTCGCTTCCTCCCTCATGCCCGCATCGGCCTGGACCCCCAGGGAACGCAACTGACCACCCGCGCGCCCGTAGGCCCCGAAGACGAGGACAGCGTGGTCCGCTCCGGGATGCCCCCACTAACAGTCTGGGCATCGGAACAAACCAGAGGCTTCACCTGGGAGGAACTCTCGGTGGAGACCGAGCCTCTGGAAGACCGAATGACGGTTATCCTGTACGCCCGCCCGGAGCCTCTTGAAGGGGGGGAATACTACTTTACGACGTTCTGGGACGCCGGAAGATTGATTACCTCCACCTACCCAGGTGGCCGCCTGCCCGATCCGGTTTCCTGGACACCTTCGGAATTTATCACCAATGTGGTTGCAACACCGGTGCTGGACTGGTTGATCATAGAGTGGGACACGAAGGCGCCTGCATCCACCCAGGTCTGGTACGACATCCTTTCTCCCACCTCGCCGACGATCACCGGGACCCTGCCCTACACCATCTACCTCCCGCTGATCCTGCGCAGCCCCCATCCGCAGTATGTCACCCCGCTGGACCCCCGGCCCGTGACGCATCATCGGGTAGAAATTTCCGGCCTGGAGGACGGGCAAACCGTGCGATTCTACGTCCTTTCCCGCCGCCCGCTCACGGAGACCTGCGTGACCGAGATATATGGGCCAATGGAAATCACCGTGAATGTACCTCCTATCACCCGAACTTATCTCCCTCTGGTTCTGCGGAATGGGCGCTGACAGGACGATGGAGACGAAACGAATCCCCTTTCTCCCATTGCTCCTGGCCTTTATCGGACTGGGGCTTGCCTACGGTGTCATCGTCCCCCCGTTTGAAAACCTGGATGAGCCGGGCCACTTTGAAGTCATTCGCTATATTGCCGACACCGGCCACCTACCTGTCCACGGCACATCGGAAGCAGAAGTTTATCTGTACCGGCAGGAAGCCTCGCAGCCCCCACTGTACTACGTATTGTCGGCCGCGCTGGTTCGGATAACGGGATTGCGGGCCGACGACGCGCTGGCATATATTCGCTTCAAACCACGGGTCGCCTGCGGACCGGACGCCCCAATGCCCTTTGACAACCGTGCCGTTTTCTACCACAACCCCCATCGGGAAGCCTTCCCCTGGCACGGCACTGTGTTGACTCTGCATATTCTCCGTATATGGTCCACGCTTCTGCAGACCGCGACCGTTGTCACCACCTATTTTCTGGCCCGGAGGCTGCTGCGCTCTCCACGAGTCGCACTCCTGTCTGCCGCTGTTGTGGCCTTTAACCCCCAGTTTCTCTTTACCGCCAGCGGGGTCAACAACGATAACCTGGTTACGCCCTTGAGTACGATCGGGCTGTTCTTGCTCGTTGGGGCGCTGGAAAAAGGCTTTTCAGCCTCCCGCAGCCTGATACTGGGTTTCGTTGCCGGATTGGCTGGCATGTCCAAACTCAGCGGGTGGTTGCTTTTGCCCCTGGCGATCGTGGTGATGGCTTTCGCCCTTCGGTCCCATCGCTCCTGGCGCGCTCTGGGCCAGGTGGCTTTTCACGGCACACTGATGGCCTCAGGGGCCCTGATCGTCAGCGGGTGGTGGTTTTGGCGGAACTGGCATCTATAAGGCGACCCGACAGCCCTCCAGCCGATGCTGGACCTGGTCGGCCGTCGTTCCACTCCCATCTTCCCGCTGGCCGAAGGGGGGTTGATGTTCCGCTCTTTCTGGGGACAAATTCCCTGCGCTTTCTATCCCGACCCCTTCTACATCCCCTACGTATTGCTGCTCTGCGCGGGGATCGCTGGCTGGATACGGGCCTGGCCGCACCTTTCTTCCACAGAGAA
>DAOUBO010000338.1:0-2790 GCA_034432695.1 Anaerolineae bacterium
CCGCTACGGCCTCTCCAAGCGGGACATCGCGCTGGTCTCGGTGAAGAACAAACGCAACGCCGCCGACCATCCCGCCGCGCTCCTGGGCGACCCCAACATCACCGTGGAGGACGTCCTGAACTCCGAGGTGCTGGCCTGGCCCGTCCAGCGGCTGGGCCGCCCCCCCGCGGCGACGCGGGGGATCCCGTCTTCCCCCAACCCGCCGCAGCCGTCGGAGAGGTACTCGCTCTTCATATGGACGCCGTCAAAGGCCTCCGGCGCAGAGCCGATGACGACGGCGTCTATATCGTCCAGGGTCAGTTCGCAGGACTCCAGCGCTTTGCTGGCGGCCTCCCAGGCCAGTTCTTTGGATGTTTCCTGAGCGCGGCGGACGAACTTCGTCATCCCCGCGCCGACAATGGCAACCCGATTTCCGGCCATCGTCTATCCTCCTTCACTTGTATGACTTGCGATCAAAGCCTCCCTTTCACCGCAACTCTCGCAGTGATCGGATGGGGGCGTAATACCCGGCGGCGATCATCTGCTGGAGAGCGGCATCCGCCGCATCCAGCGGGACCCGTCCCTCGTCAACCAGGGATTTCAGAATGCCGATGGTGCCCGAGACCGGGACTCCCAGACGTCGGGCTTCCCGTCGGGCAACCCTGTCATCCGTCAGGAAGGCGTAGCCCCGAGAGAACGCCAGGGCCAGGCATGCGGCTTCCCCCTGGTCTAAAGGGGGCATCCATTGAGCCATCAGGTCCCGCTCCGCCTCGGTGAGCGTTAAGATAGTCCGCCAGGACCAATCCGCATTGGGGAGCCGGCCCAACTGAATCCCTTTCTGGAGTTCTATCCAGGCCTCTTCGGGCGTGACCAGCATCCCCGGCCAGACTTCCTTCAGCCAGTCGGTATGCCGGGCCAGGGCAAAGTTGACCATAACCGTGTTATCCAGCACCAGCCGCATCCGACAGGCTCTCCTTTTTCCAGGACCGTAGCGCGTCCACCTCGGCCTGGGCGTCCGCTTCGTCTACAGGGCCCAGGCGCAGAGGGATTCCTTTCTGGATGAAGCGCTCGCGCAGTTCCAGCGGGTGCATCCCCAAAAGGGTAGCCGCGCGGGCCAGGCTGATCTCCTCATCCAGATAGGCACTGACCACCACGGACCAGCGGAGGTCCTGGTCTTCTTCCAGCAGGCGTTGCAACGCCCGTTGCAACAAGAGAGGCTGTGAACGCTGCATTTTGACCAACTGATCCAGCACCCACGCCGTTCCGGTCATCGCTACAGGCATCGTCCACCTCCTCCCGAAGACTCCAGAGCGGACGGCATCCCCGCGCCGACAATGGCAACCCGGTTTCCGGCCATCGTCTATCCTCCCTGGGCTTGGGGTAACCAGAGTACGGGAACGATGGGTTCCACGGTTTTGAACTCAGGGTCTCCGGTAACCATTGGGGCTCCCAGTTCCTGGGCTAACGCGACGGCAAATGCATCCGCGTGTGGGAGGGGATAGCGGGCCTTGATATGGGCAGCGGCCAGGGCGCGCCGCTCGTTCACTCCTGCCAGTCGGATGGGCTGCGAGCGAATATCCCGCAGAATTGCAGCGGCCTGTTGTGTTCCCCTTTCCCGCTCAGCGATGTAGGCGACTTCGCCGAAGTTGATCAGGCTCATGAAGAGCACTACATCCCTCCTTGCGCGCTGGAGAAGGTCCACAACCACAGATGCACCGGGTTCCCCTTCCAGGTAAGCCAGGATGGCGTAACTATCCAGTACATAAATCTCCACCGCGCCGGCCATTTGTGCTCTCCTTGCCCGACTTACTGGCTTTCTCTTATCCGTTCCGCCTTCCGTTCGGCCAGCAGAGCCTGCAGCATGGAGGGATGACCGGCATACTTTCCCCACAGGGTCTCAGGAGCAGGGCACTCCTCACCGAAAAGGAGCGGCGGGGAAATGCGCCATCGGACTCCGGAGGGGGTCTGTTCCTCCACGATGAAGACCTCCGGCTCTTCCAGGTCATAAAGGGTGATCAGCCTTGCCACCCAGACCTCAATCGTGGGGCCGCCGTTGCGGAGAACTGTCCTTCGCCATCCCCCTTCTATCTCTTCTCCCTCCAGAAGGGCAGAGAGGTCTTTCCCTTCTCGGAGAAGGATTTCTCGCAGACGGTCCAGATAGGTTTTTGCTCCCTGCATCTCTTTCCTCTCCACGCCGGAGCCGCGAGGTCCCGGTCGTAATCTTTAGTTGCTCAGGATCACCGCCGCGCCGCTGGTGGTGGGGACCCCCCGCCAGGCGAAGGCCAGGCCGACCTCGGCGTCTTCTACCTGGTGCCGTCCGGCCTCGCCGCGCAACTGGAACACCACCTCCAGCACCCGCGCCAGCCCGGAGCCGTCCAGCAGATGTCCCATCCCCAGACTGCCGCCGGAGGGGTTGACGGGGAATTCGCCGTTGATCTCGGTCCCGCCCTCCAGGGTCCACCAGCCCGCCTCGCCGGGCCGACAGAGCCCCAGCGCCTCCAGGTGCTGCAGTTCTTTGTAGGCGAAGGTGTCGTCTATTTCGGCGAAGTCTATCTCGGCGCGGGGGCTCCGGATCCCGGCGGTGCGGTAGGCCATCTGGGCCGCCCAGTAGGCGTAGGATGCCTCTCCCCAGGGGCGGCTCTCCAGGGTGTGGGTGTCGTTGGCCCAGCCGATGCCCCGGATCCAGATCGGACGGTCTGTCAGGGCGCGGGCGGTGGCGCCATCGGCCAGGACCATCACCACGGCGCCGTCGGCGTGGTCGGCGCATTGGAGGCGGGTCAGCGGCTCCGCGATGGGCTCCGACGCCAGGAC
>DAOUBO010000339.1:0-7193 GCA_034432695.1 Anaerolineae bacterium
GGGATATGACGAACTCGTCGCTGTAGAGTTCCCGCGAGAGCACCCAGCCGTAGAGGCTGGAGGCGAATAGGTAGGACCGCCCCGCGCGCCGGTAGACGGTGATCAGGGTCTGGCCGTCGGGGGACCAGGCGGGGGCGGGGCCGGGGGCCAAGAGGGCGGGGGGGCGTCCCCCCCGCACCCCCCCCAGCCTCTACGGCTGGGGGCTCTCGCGGGAACTCTACAGCGACGAGGGCGTCATAGCCCGCCCGATCTGGGGGAATCTCACCCTTTCCATGCGGGCCGTTGCCCGCGCTCGCGCCGCGGCCCCCCAGAACGAGCCGCCCCTCTACACCGAGTTCATCCAGGCTGCGTCGCCCACCAGCACCCTCTCCTCTCTGGTTCACCTCCCCGACCCCGCCGGGAAGACGTACGAGTGGCTCCGGCTCAACGACCGGGTGGACGACAGTTTCCAGGCCCTCCGGCGGCGGGTTCAGAAGGAAGCGGGCTGGGACTATCTGGGCACCGTCGCCCTGGCCTGGCAGCCGATGGAGAACGCCGAGCAGCGCAACAACTGGCACCTCTGCGGGCGCGCCGTGGACCTGGACCAGGGCCCCTATGGCGAGATGCCGCCCCGCATCCTCCTGATCCGGGAGGACATCGGAAACGAGACCTACTGGCGGGTCTACCTCCGGGCGGCCCGTCAGGACGGGAGCATGGGGGAGCCCCTGCGGGTCCCCCCGTGGGACCTGAAGGCACGGGAAACCGACGGCCAGGCCGCGGCCCAGGGGGGGCGGCCGATGGAGAAGGTGCCGCCCGGCTACTACGTGGACCTGACGACCCTGGCTGCGGACTACGGTTGGGAGCGGGCCCCCGCCCTCTATCGCTGGCGCTACTTCTGGCCCGACATCAACTGGTGGCACCTGCAGAAGACCGAGGGTGTGGATTGGTGGGAATGCCTGCTGGAAGTCTACCCGCAGGAGCAGGTGGAAGCCGTCTTCGGCGCCGTCCCCGCGGGGACGGCGCGCCCCGTCGGGCCGGCCGTGACGCCCCGGGCGGGCGGCCCCTTTGAACTGGGCGGACAGGTCTGGAACCTGGACCTCCCCTACGCCGACCTGATGCGCCGCGCGGGGATGACGTGGGTGAAAGCCCAGGCCCGCTACCCCCAGGAGACGGCCCCCGTCATCGGCGCAGCCCACCGGCGGGGCTTCAAAATCCTCGTCGGCACCGTCGGGCCTGCCGGGATGGTGGCGCAGGAGGGCTTTGAGGAGAACTTTGCCCGCTGGGCAGCGCGGCTGGCCGCTGCCGGGGCCGATGCCATTGAGGTCTGGAACGAACCCAATATAGACCGGGAGTGGCACTCCGGCTACATTAGCCCGGAGGCCTACACCCGCCTCCTCTGCACCTCCTACAGGGCGATCAAGGCCGCCAATCCCAACACGCTGGTCATCGCGGCCGCTCCTGCGCCCACCGGCTTCTTTGACCAGTGCACCCCCAGCGGCTGCGACGACCGGATGTTCCTTCAGCGGGTCTACGCGGCTGGAGGCGCTGAGTGTATGGACTACCTGGGCGTCCACTACAACTTCGGAGCGACACCCCCCTCCGCGGTCAGCGGGCACCCTGCCGACGACGGCCGCCACCACCATTCCTGGTACTTCCTGCCCCAGATGCAACTGTACTACAACATCTTTGGGGGCACCCGACAACTCTTCTACACCGAACTGGGCTACGCGTCCCAGGAGGGCGTCCCCACCTTCCCGGACCACCTCTGGTGGGCGCGGGAGACGACCAATGCCCAGCAAGCCGCCTGGCTGGCCGAAGCCGTCCAACTGGCGCGCGAGAGCGGCATCGTGCGCGCCGTCATCATCTGGAACGTGGACTTCATCCGTTATCAGGACGATCCCCAGGACGGCTACGCCATTATCCGGCCAGGGGGGGCATGCCCGGCCTGCGACGCGCTGCACACGGTGATGAAAACAAAACCGTAGGGAGGCACGAATGCGCCGAGCGTGGCTGATTCTCTTTTCCCTGACCCTGCTCCTGGTGGCCGGGTGTGCGCCGAGGCCCGCCTCTCCCACTCCGACAGAGAGGGTCGTGCGGGCCGTGCTCTTCTACTCCACCACCTGTCCCCACTGCCACTACGTGATGGAGCAGGTCCTGCCGCCCCTGCAGAAACAGTACGGCGACCGCCTGGAAATCCGGATGCTGGAGGTCTCCGACCCGAAAACCCGTGAGTTGTGGCAGAAGGCGATGGACGCCTACCAGGTCCCGCAAAACTGGCGCGGCGTCCCGATGCTCTTCATCGGCGACCAGGTCCTGATCGGCTCCAGGGACATCCCGGAGCGCCTGCCAGGCCTGATAGAGCAGTACCTGGCCGCTGGCGGTGTGGATTACCCTGCCATCCTGCGGGAAAACTGATCACGTCTCACGCATCACGCCCTAAGCCTATGGACACCATCCGTATGGGACACGGCGCTGGCGGCCGTATGATGGCCGACCTCATCCAGGAGGTCTTCCTGCCCTTCCTGGACAACCCTCTCCTGCGCCAGATGGCCGACGCGACGGTTCTCCCCGCCGGGGAACGGCCTTGTCGGCTGGCGGTCTCCACCGACTCCTTCGTCGTTCGCCCCCTCTTCTTCCCCGGAGGAGACATCGGTTCCCTCGCCGTTCACGGGACCGTGAACGACCTGGCGATGCGCGGGGCGCGTCCTCTCTGGCTGACGGCGGCTTTCATCCTGGAGGAGGGGCTGCCGCTGGAGGACCTCCGGCGCATCGTTCGCTCTATGGCGGGCGCGGCGGCGCGCGCTGGCGTTGCCGTTGTCGCGGGGGACACCAAAGTCGTGGAGCGGGGCCACGGAGACGGCGTTTTCATTAACACCACGGGTGTCGGGGTCATTCCGGACGGCGTGGACATCGGCCCGCATCGCATCCGTCCGGGGGACGTCGTCCTCATCAACGGCACCGTCGGCGACCACGGCATCGCCGTTCTGAGCCAGCGGGAGGGATTGGGCTTTGAGACCGACCTGGTCTCCGACAGCGCGCCGCTGGACGACCTGGTCCGGGCGCTTCTGGAGGCCGCTCCCCATACCCACTGCCTGCGGGACCCGACCCGTGGCGGCGTTGCGGCCGCGCTCAACGAACTGGCTGCCGCGGCCGGGGTAGGGGTGGAACTGGACGAAGCGGCCGTTCCGATCCGGCCCGCCGTCGCCGCGGCCTGCGAGATGCTGGGGTTTGACCCCCTCACCGTCGCCAACGAGGGCAAACTCCTGGCCTTCGTCCCGCCCGACGAGGCGGAGGCCGCGCTGGCGGCCCTGTGCGCCCATCCCCTGGGCCAGGAGGCCGCCCGCATCGGCGTCGTCACGGAGGAGCACCCCGGCCGGGTCCTGGTCCGCACCGGCATCGGCGGCCGTCGGATCCTGGACATGCCCCTGGGGGAACTTCTCCCGCGGATCTGCTGACGCCTCACGCTTCACGTTTCACGTTTCACGTTTCACGTTTCACGTCTCACGGAGCACGCTATGACCCTTCTCCAGGCCCTTCTCCTGGGCCTTCTTCAGGGCGCTACAGAATTCCTGCCCGTCAGCAGTTCGGGGCATCTGGTGCTGGTCCCCTGGCTGCTGGGGTGGCCGATCCCCGGCATCTCCTTTGACGCGATGGTCCACTGGGGGACCCTTGTCGCCGTCGTCGGATACTTCTGGCGGGATTGGTGGGCGATGGCGCGGGGGGCCCTGCGGGGGCTGCGCGCTCGCTCCCTCGCGGACCCTCACGCCCGGCTGCTGGCCCTGTTGCTTCTGGCGACGGTCCCCGGCGCGCTGGCGGGCGCGCTGCTGGAGGAGTTCTTTGAGGGGATGTTCGCGCGCCCCGTTGCTGCAGCCGCCTTTCTTCTCACCACCGCGGGCATCCTGAGCGCGGCGAGTTTCGGGGGCCCGCCTCTTCCCTCCCGGCGTTCCCTGGAGGCCCTCTCCTGGCCCGATGCCCTGGCGGTCGGGGTCGCCCAGGCCCTCGCCATCCTGCCCGGCATCTCCCGCTCCGGCGCGACCATCGCCGCGGGGCTTGGGTGTGGGATGAGCCGGGAGACCGCCGCCCGGTTCAGTTTCCTGCTGGCGACTCCCATCATCCTGGGCGCGGGTGCGATGGAGTTGCTGGACCTGGTCCGGGCGGGCACCCTCGCCGCGGAGGCCCCCTTCCTGGCCGTCGGCTTCCTGACCGCTCTGGCCTCGGGCCTGGGAGCCATCCACTTCCTGCTGGCCTACGTCCGGCGGCGGTCCCTCTACCCCTTTGCCCTTTATTGTGCCCTGATGGGCATTCTGGGGCTGGCCGTCGCCCTCGCGCGGGGGTAAGACCGATTGGATTCTCACACAACGTTCATTCGCATCCATCCGCGTCCATCTGCGTTCATCTGCATCCTGTTTCTGTTCCTGGCCTTTGTGGCCTGCGCGCCGCAGCCGCTGACGGTTACCCGTCAGCCTGTTGCCTTCCGTCTGGGCGGGCGTCGCGGCCCCGCCGGGGGGCGGCCGCGGGGCCGCCCGGGCGGAGGGGGCCGCCGTCATCTGGACGGAGGGGGGCGAGGCGCTGTGGACCCATCCCTTTGCCGACGACGCGCTGGCGGTTATCGTCCATCCGGCCGCGCCGTTGGACAATCTGAGCCTGACCGACCTGCGAGAGGTCCTGCGGGGGCGCGTCGGCGAGTGGCCCGACGGCACCCCCATCCAGGTCGTTGTCCGGGAGGAGGGGGCCGGAACCCGGTTGCTGATGGAGGCAGTGGTTCTGGGGGACTGGGATTTCACGCTGACCGCGCGGGTCGTCGCTGGGGACGAGAGCATGCTGCGGCTGGTGGCCGGGACGCCTGGTGCCATCGGCTTCGTCCCCCTCAGCCGGCTGGTCGGGGAGGTCCGCGTGCTGGCGCTGGAAGGGCGTCCCCCCGCGCCCATGGCCGACTATCCCCTCTCCTATTCCTGCCTCTGGGCCGCGCCAGCAGAGCCCGCCGGTCCCCTGCGGGACTGGATCCAGTGGACGATCGGGCCTCAGGGGCAGGCGGTCGCGGATAAGGCCCTTCGCCCCGGCCCGTGAACCCAACCTCCATTCCGTCATTCCGTCATCCTGTCATTCCGTCATTCCGTCATTCCGTCATTCTGTCATTTCGTCCCATGCGTCTTGCCTTAGTCCACGACTGGCTCAATCAGCGCGGGGGCGCGGAGGACGTCCTGGAGGTCCTGGTGGAGACCTTCCCTGGAACCCCCGTCTACACGTCCATCTACTGGCGGGAGGGGATGCCTGCGTCCTACCGGGACTGGGACATCCGGACCACGTGGATGGACCGGCTGCCGGGCATCTACCGACACCATCAGCCCTATCTGCCCCTCTACCCGCTGGCCTTCGCCGGGCTGGACCTCTCCGGCTACGACGTTGTTCTGAGCAACAAGTCGGGCTTCTGCCACGGCGTCCGGACGGGACGGTCCGTCCACATCTGCTACTGCCTGACGCCGACCCGTTTTGTCTGGACCTTTGAGGAGTATGCGGAGCGGGAGGGGCTACCGGCGCCGGTCCGGCGAGCCCTGAAGCCCATCATCGCGCTGCTCCGTCGGTGGGATTGGAGGGCCGCCCAGCGGGTAACCCGCTTTGTCGCCATCTCCCGCGAGGTCCAGAACCGCATCCGCCGCTTCTATGGGCGGGAGTCCGTCATCATCTATCCGCCGGTGGACACGGCTCGCTTCCGCCCCGCCCCGTCCCACGACGACTACTACCTGATCGTCTCCCGGCTGGTCCCCTACCGCCGGATTGACCTGGCAGTGCAGGCCTTCAACCTTCTCCGGCGGCCGCTGGTCATCGCGGGGGACGGGCGGGACCGCCCCCGGCTGGAGGCCATGGCCGGCCCGACGGTTACCTTCCTGGGACGGGTCCCGGATTCCGACCTGCCCGATCTCTTTGCCCGCTGCCGGGCCTACATTCTCCCCGGCGTGGAGGACTTCGGCATCGCCCCGGTCCAGGCCCAGGCCGCCGGACGGCCCGTCATTGCCTTCGGCGCGGGCGGCGCGCTGGATACCGTCATCCCCGGCCGGACGGGAGCCTTCTTCCACGAACCGACCCCGGAGGCGCTGGCGGAGGCCGTCCGTTCTTTTGACCCGGAGTCCGTGGACCCGCAGGAGTGCGTCCGCAACGCGGCCCGCTTTGACCGGAGCGTGTTTGAGAGGCAGATCCGCGCGGTGGTGGAGGAACCACAAAGGCACAAGAAACCACAAAGACACGAAGACACAAAGTTTAATTCAATTTAATCATCATCCTTTGTGTCTTCGTGGTGAATCACTGGGAGGGAGAAGTGGAACTGCGTGCGTTTTTGAGGGTGCTCTGGCGGCGCTGGTGGCTGGTGGCGGCCCCGGTGCTGGTGGTTCTGGCCCATGGGGCAGTGACATATCGGCCCCCACCGACAGCCTATCAGGTGGTCATGCGCTTCGCGGCCGGGACCGTTCCCGCGGGGCTGAGCGCGGACTACGACCGGTATTATTCGTGGCTCACCTCGGAGTACATCGCCAACGGCCTGGCGGACGTCGCACGGACGCGGGCTTTCGCCGAGGCCGTCGCCGCAAGGCTCAGGGAGGCGGGGATAACGGCCGACCCGGCGGCCGTTCAGGGGGCCATCGTTACCGACAACGCCCAGTCCATCATGGTGGTCTACCTGACCTGGCCGGCCCCTCAGGGGGCCATCGCGGTGGCGCGGGCGGTGGCGGCGGAACTGACGGAGAACGGGGCCGCGTATTTTCCCCAGATCCCGTGGCCCGACGAGGCCGGGCCTGCCGCCCGGCTGCTGGACGAGCCCCTGCCGGTGTCGGTGCCTCCCTCCCTCCGGGCCCAACTGCTGGGCCCGGCCATCCGGCTGGCGCTGGCGCTGGGCGCAGGGATCGGCCTGGCCCTGCTCTGGCACTACCTGGACCCCCGCGTGCGGGACGAGCGGGATGTGGAGGCGCTGGGGCTTTCGGTGGTGGGGCGCATCCCCCGCCATTAGGCCCTCTCCACTCGGGTGGGTTATGCCCCTTGACAGCCGCCCCTTTCCGGTGTAAAATATGAGCGCTTGTTCAATTGAATGATGGTGCAAAAATGATTCCCAGCGAACAGCCGGAGTTTCCCATCAACGAAGAGACGGCCGAGGAGATGGCCCGGACCTTCCAGGTCCTGGCGGACCGGACGCGCGTGCGTGTGCTGGCCCTGCTATCTCAGGGCGA
>DAOUBO010000340.1:0-1930 GCA_034432695.1 Anaerolineae bacterium
GAGGAGGTGGCCCGAGCCCCGCCGGCCGTCCGGCGCGCGTTGGCCCTCCAGCAGGCGCGCGCCCTCCCCCGGCTGCAGCCGCTGCCCGATCCCCGCCCCGGCCGTGAACGGAACGGCGGTCCGATAGACCCGCAGGACCTGGGCCGCATGCCCGGCCAGAGCGATGCCCCGATCCTGGGGCCCAGCCTGGTGGTTCATATGGGCCACGGCCTGGCGAAAGTCCGGGTACCAGAGCGCGCGCGGGGCCGCCAGGAAGGCTCCGACGCCGCGGACCTCCCAGGCCACGGCCAGAACGGTGAACGTCAGCATCGCCCATCGGGCGGCCATGGGGGTCGTCTGGACTCGCTGGACGGCGAGGAAATCGCTCCGGCAGACGGCGCCTTCTCCCGCTGTCGCTCCAGCGCCCGCCCATGCGGACCCCGCGCCCTCCCTGCGCAACAGGCCCTGAAGCGCCCCCAGCGGCACCTCTATCAGAGGCGCCAGTCCAACGGCGGCTAACGGGAGAGCCCAGACCAGATAGCGGGGGTGGCGGACGGGGCGGACCTGCCAGAACAGGAAGAGCCCCGTCGCTCCCAGCAGGAGGGCTGTCAGGAGAAGGAGGCTGGGACGCGGACGGCGGAGCGTCGCGAGAAGGAGCCCCAGAACGGCTGCGGCCAGAAGGCCCAGGCCCCATCCGGCCGGCAGCGCCCGGCCCAGCGGGGCCAGAACGGCGCGGCCTGTGAGCACTCCCTCCAGGTCCTCCAGAAATTCGGGGAGGGTGGGCGGCGCGCCGGTGGCGAAACTTCCAAAGCCCACCGTCACCGGCAGGGCGAGAAGCCCCCAGAGGAGAGCCACCCCAAAGGGAAGCCCCAGCCAGAGAAGGCGACGGATGCCCACGCGCGGGCGCTCCTTCCCGACCAGCAGCCCGGCCACCGCGGCAGTAGCCGCCCCGGCGAGGGGAAAGATGGAAAAATAGTGGGTCAGCAGCGCCGCCGCTCCCGCCGCTCCCCAGAGCCAGAGTCGCCCGGCCGCAAGCCCCAGCAGAGCCAGAAGCAGCAGGAGGACCCAGAGGGGGTACATGCGGGCATCCCGCGCGTATTCCAGCGTGGTGGGATGGAGGGCCAGAAGGGCGGGGGCCATCCAGACCTCCCGCCCTCCGGCCCGACGGCCCAGCGCAGCGGCGGCGGCCGGGGCGAGGGCCGTCGCCGCTACGCCGGGAAACCGGAGGAGAAACTCCAGCACCCCCGCACGCTCCACCCCCGGCGCATACGGGCGGGCCTGCAGCAGAGCCCCCCACCCCTTCAGGAGCAGGTAGTAGAGGGGCGGGTACGGTTGAGCCGTCCGCAGGACCGCCAGCATCTCGCCCGGCGAATGGTTGAGGACCAGGTCGGCGTTGAAAACCTCGTCGTACCAGAAACTGGCCTCACCCAGCCCTCGCAGCCCGACGGCCCAGAAGGCCAGGATCGCCAGCGCGGTCAGAACCGTTGAGAGGAACCTCGGCGCTCGCATCGGGTCCACCGATTGGGGGGATGATCGGGCGTATTATACCCCTGGCGGGGCGTTCGCGGTAGCGGGGGAAAACCGGCCCGGGTTGACGTCCTCCCGTCCCGGAGGTAAAATAACAGCCGGAGGTGAACCATGCCCCTCTACGAGTACATCTGTCAGGAATGCGGCCACCGCTTTGACGCTCTGCGTCCGATGTCTCAGGCCGACGCGCCCATCGCATGCCCCCACTGCGGGAGCATGCAGACCCATCGCGCCATCTCTCTCTTCGCGGCCATCGGCAGCGAAGGGGTCATCGCAGGGAGCGGTTCCTCCTGCTCCTCCTGCGCCGCGTCCTCCTGCGCGGGATGCGGCTCCCGCCGTTGACGGGAGGGCGGGGTGACCGGGGGCCCCGTCTCCCGATTGCGGGAACCGATCGCCCCGATTTGGCGCCACCCCGCGCCCGAGA
>DAOUBO010000341.1:0-1623 GCA_034432695.1 Anaerolineae bacterium
GATCCTCGCCCTGTTATCCGGCGTCCTGCTGCCCTGGCTGGCGAACGGGCTCTACATCTTCGGCCTCAACCCCCTCCATCCCGTGGACCCGACGCCTCTGGCGTTCACTCTCGCGGGCCTGGTGATGTTCCTGGGCCTCTTTCGCTTCCGACTGCTGGACATCGTCCCCATCGCGCGCTGGGCCGTTGTGGACGGCCTGCCCGACGGCGTGATCATGCTGGACAGTCGGGACCGGATCGTGGACCTGAACCCGGCAGCCCTGCGCATCTTCGGCCGCCCGGCCACCGATGTGCTGGGTCGCCCCATTCAGGCTTTTCTGGTCAACCGGCCAGACCTGATAGAACAATACGGGGGTGCGCCCCAGGCCCAGGCCGAGATCGCCCTGGGAGAGGGTCCGGAGCAACGCATCTACGACCTGCGCATCTCCCCCCTGCGCGACGGGCGTGGACGCATCACCGGGCGGGTCGTGGTCCTGCGCGAGGCGACGGCGCTGCGGCAGGCCGAGGAGGCCCTGCGCCGTCGCGACGCGATTCTGGAAGCCGTGGCCCATTCCGCCGAGCACCTCCTGCGGATGCCGGACTGGGAGCGGGAAATCCCCGCCGTCCTGGCCCGCCTGGGCGAGGCCACCGGGGTCAGCCGGGTCTACGTCTTTGAAAACCACCCGGGGCCCGACGGGGACCTGCTCACCAGTCAGCGTTACGAGTGGGCCGCGCCGGACGCCACGTCCCAGATAGACAACCCGGACCTGCAGAACTTCTCCTACGCGAGGGGGGGCTTCGGGCGCTGGGTGGAGCGGATGAGCCGGGGGGAGGCGATCTGCGGCCGGGGGCGGGATTTCCCCGAAAGCGAACAGGGGATACTGGCCGCGCAGGACATCCTCTCCATCGCGGTCGTGCCCGTCTTTGTCGGCCGGGAATGGTGGGGGTTCATCGGGTTTGACGAGTGCCGCCGGGAGCGGGAATGGAGCCGGGCCGAGATGGAGACCCTGCAGATGGCCGCCAATCTGCTGGGAGCCGCCATTCAGCGCGCCCGCGCCTACCAGCGGCTGGAGGACCAGACCCGCTTCCTGGCCCTGCTGAACGAGGTCACCCGCATCGCCCTCGGCACCACCGACTTCCAGAATATGCTGCAGGCCCTGGCCGACCGGCTGGGGGAACTCTTCGGGGCCGACGGCTGCTACATCACGCTGTGGGATGAAGAGCGCGGCATGCCCATCCCTGCGGCTGCCTACGGTCCTATGCGGGAGATCTACCCCACCATTCAGGCCCAGCCCGGCGAGACAACGGTCACCGAATCCGTCCTCCGGCTGGGGCGCGCGCTGGCGATTGAGGACGTCTTCAACACCCCCTACCTCAGCCCCCGCCTCGCGGCGATGTTCCCCACCCGCTCCCTGCTGGCCATCCCGCTCATGATGGGCCCCCAGAGACTGGGCGCCGCGTTGATCTCCTTCCATCAGCCCCGTCGCTTTATCGCCGAAGAGATCGCCCGCGCCGAATACGCCGCCGTCCAGGTCTCCCTGGCCGTTGCCAAAGCCCAGGCGTTGACGCTGACCCAGCGGGAGATCGCCCGGCGCAAAGCGGCGGAAGCGCGGCTGGGCGCGGGCGACCTCCAGCTGGGGGCCCC
>DAOUBO010000342.1:0-1830 GCA_034432695.1 Anaerolineae bacterium
ACGTCCAGTTTGAAGCGGCTGAGTTCGGCGTCGTCCTGAAAGCGCGGGTTGGCCCGGCGCAGGTTCTGGCGATGGTCCAGGGCGAGGAAGGCAAACGTGCCGCGCGGCGAGGCGCAGGCTTGCAACGAGCGATATTTGCCAATAGAGAGCAGGCTCATCTTTCCCTCACCCCATCAGGCTGGAATCGCCTCTAATAACAGATGATGTTCAAAACGCACTGTCAGACTGACCAGCGGGCCGTGGCCCTCCGCCACGGATTGTCCGATCTCGTAGTTGCGCAGATGGTAGGGACGGGCCTCCAGTCCGCGCAGTTCAACCTCTCCCTCAAACCGGGGGGCGAAGAAGGCGTAGTACAGACGTCCGTTCTTCTGAATCGCATGGGCTTCGGGGATGTCAAAAGCCAGGTCGTAGAGGTCCAGGTATTCGCCCTCGGCCAGGCGATAGCGCTGATAAAGGTCCAGCCAGAAGCGCCAGTGGCCCAGTTTTTCGGGCGTCAGTTCCCAGTCCTCCTTGAGCGTCACTTTGCGTTCGGGGGAGACCTGCCAGGTAAACTTGGTGCCCGGCACGCCCCCAGTACCGATAGCGGAAGCGAAGTCCAGGCCGCCATCGGAGAGTTCCACGTGATCGGCAAAGACCGCCGCCCCTGGCCCGGTGAGCGCCTTGTAGAACTTGATGCGCTGTCGCACCTGCGCGCTGGAGGTCGGGTCAGCCGTGACCGTCTGGTCGGTTGCCGCGATCAGGCTGAACGTGAGGGGCGTGCCACACGGGCAGATCTGCGTGACGCCTTCTGGGCGCAGTTGTCGCGTCAGTTCAAAGATACGGCGATAAAGTTCCCCGAAAGCCTCAATGGACTCCTCTGGTCGGGCGTGCTGATGAGCGGGGTTGTAACAGGCCGGCATCGTATAGACGTTATCCAGTTTGTGCCCGTCAAACCCCCAGTTCTCCAGAAACCGACGTACCAGGTTGAGGGTGTATCCCTGCACTTCGGGAAGGGCCGGGCAGAGCATGGCCAGGTGACGGTTGTTGCGGGCTACTCTCCCCTGCTCATCCAGGATCACCCAATCCGGATGTTCCTGCAGAATCCGGGAGAGGCCGTAAACGTGGCTCTCCCAGGCCCCGTGACCGTCTTCGGCACAAAGAGGATACCACCAGATTTGCGAAAGCCCCCCGGCGGCATGGATGGCCTCATTCATGCGGCGCAGGTCTTCGGCGCCGTTAGGGAAGGTGTCCGAACGGGGATTCCAGTCGCCGTAGGCGTCAAACCAGCGGTCGTCCAGAGTGAACCAGCGGATGCCCATTGCACGAGCAACCGGGAGCACATCCAGAACATCTTGAGGGCGGACGTCAAACTCGTAACCCCAGGAACACCAGGCAGGGTCATAACTGGCGCGTACAGGGGAGGCAGGAGTCAAACCCCGTTGTGCCAGCCATTCCCGGTAGCGAGCCAGGGGGGCGAAGAAGTCGCGACGTTCGTGCCAGGAAAGCGCAAACGACGGCGACTGCCAGGTCTTGCCAGGTTGGAGGGTGAGTGCACGGCGCTGCTCAAAGGCCATGCGCACGCCCGCCGCGTTCCGTGCCACAGGCATCCACCATTCCAGGGGTATCGTCTCCAGGTGCATGATCGCCAGACCCTGCTCCCGGTTCCAGCAGTAGGCGACCGGGATGCCGCCCCCTTCGGCGTCCTGCAGGTGGCCCAGGTAGTTCTCACGCCGGAAGCCGACCTTCAGCGGAAACGCGAAATCCTGCCCCCAGCCAACGGAGGCTCCCTGCATACTCCAGAGGGGCTCGGCTCCCCAAACCGGTTGCGGCAGGGTCACTTCCCAGCGCAGG
>DAOUBO010000343.1:0-12072 GCA_034432695.1 Anaerolineae bacterium
AGGCGGGGCCGGCCGTTCTCCTCCGCCCGGTGGGGGGCGCCGCCCGCCACCGTGGCAGCCTCATGGCCCACCGGGCGGCGATGGACAGTTCTCCCAGTGGTGGGGTTGCTGATCGGTGCCGTCCCATCCCTCTTCGTCAGCCCGTATGTGGCCATCGTCTGTGGATTGCTGGGCCTGATCATCGGCGGTATCCTCACCTTCCCGCTGGGCGGCCCCCTCTTCTCCAACATCGTGATGCGGCTGATGGACATCATCCTGGCCTTCCCCAGCATCCTGCTGGCGATCGCCATCGTCGCCTTCTTGGGGCCGGGGCTGGACCGGGCGATGATCGCCATCGGCTTCGTGGGCATCCCCACCTATGCCCGGCTGATGCGGGCGACAGTCCTCTCGCTGGTTCAGCGGGATTACGTCCTGGCCGCGCAGGCCGTGGGCTCGGGCCATACCCGCATCCTCTTCCGGCACATCCTCCCCAACACCCTCTCCCCCATCATCGTCCAGTCTACCCTGGGGCTGGGGAGCGCTATCATCTGGGCTGGTGCGCTGGGCTTCCTGGGACTGGGGGCGATCCCGCCGGAGCCGGAATGGGGCGCGATGCTGGGGGATAGTTACCGCTTCCTGACCAGCGGGGCCTGGTGGGCCGTCACGTTTCCTGGTCTGGCGATTATGCTGAGCGTCCTGGGCTTCAACCTGCTGGGGGACGGCCTGCGGGACGCGCTGGATCCGCGGTTGACGCGCTGAAAGGGCCGCAAAGAGAGGGGCGGAATGGTACGCCTGTGCTGGCCTGTCCCTTTCTTGTGCATCCGAGGGAGGTCGTATGACGCCGATTCGTCTGGTCCGATATGCTTTTCCCGACGGCCCCCGCTGGGGGGTTCTGGAGGGGGAGGAGATTCGGGAACTTGTGGGAGACCTCTTCGGCCGCTGGACCGCAGGGGGAAGGGTGGGGCGGCTGGGAGAAATCCGCTTGCTGGCCCCCGCCATGCCTACCAAGATCCTCTGCGTGGGGCGCAACTATCCCGCCCATGCCGCGGAGCACGGGGCGGAGGTCCCGGCGGAGCCGCTGTTTTTCTTTAAGCCGCCCAGTGCCCTTATCGGGCCAGAGGACTTCATTGTTCTGCCGCCCCAGTCGGAACGGGTGGAATACGAGGCCGAACTGGCCCTGGTTATCGGCCGCCGCGGCCGGAACATTCCCCCGGAAGAGGCCTGGAAGTATATTCTGGGCGTCACCTGCGCCAACGACGTGACGGCCCGGGACCTCCAGCGGCGGGATGGCCAGTGGACGCGCGCCAAGGGCTTTGACACGTTCTGCCCCGTTGGCCCCTGGGTCCTTCTCGGGGTTTCGGAGGCGGATATGGCCAACCGGGCCGTGATCTGCCGGGTCAACGGCGAAACCCGCCAGCATGGTCGGACCTCTGAGATGGTCTTTCCCCCGGCTATGCTGATTGCCTGGATTTCCTCTGTGATGACGCTGGAGCCGGGCGATCTCCTGTTGACCGGGACCCCCGCCGGGGTAGGCCCCCTTCGCTCCGGCGATGTGGTGGAGGTGGAGGTAGAGGGGGTCGGGGTTCTCCGGAATTATGTGCGATGAGTAGGTCGGATTGCCAATCCGACCTACGTGCGCTGGCCCTTTTTGTGGCTGTGGGTCGGATTGCCAATCCGACCTATCTGCAGGGGAATAGCGGGCAAAAAGCCGAAGCCCAGAGCCGGCTATAGTCCTTATGGACTATCTGGCTCCGCAAATAGTCCTATTGTGCTATGGACAGGCTGGCCAAACGGGGTATCATGGAAACCGGTCAGTTACTGACCGGCGGTCAGTATGTCCACCTGTCGCGTATTCATCCTCACCGGGCATCCCCTCTTCGCGGAGGGCGTGGAGACGCTCCTGCGGGAACAGCCGGGGCTGGAGATCGTCGGCCGCGGCGACGTCACCCCTGGAACCTTTGCCCGTATCCAGGAAACGGTTCCCGACGTGGTGGTGGTCGGCGCCCCGGGCGAGGAGCAGGAGGCGCTGGTCGCGCGGGTCTTCCAGACCCTCCCCGGCCTCAAGGTGGTGGCCCTCAACCTGGACGATAACCGCATCCACATCCACTACCGCCAGACGAAGGTGGGGCGGCAGGTGGAGGATCTGGTGGAGGCCATCCGCCAGCCGCTGGAGTGGGGAAGCCCCCGGCCGGCCCGGATGCGCATCTTTGCCGTGATTCAGGGTCAGTACGGCCAGCGGATCGTGGAGAACATCCGTGCCCACGGCCCCCGGGGCTGGACGGTGGAGTGCTGGCGGGCGCCCGAACTCCCGGCGATGATAGACGACCCGGAAGCCTACCTTCCCCTTCACGTTCCTCCGGCGGACCTCGTCCTGGCGCTGGGCGAGAGCCCGGCCGTCGCCCAACTCATCCCCGATATCGCCCGGCGGGCCGGTGCCCGGGCGGTGGTCGCCCCGGTGGACCACAGCGCCTGGCTTCCGGAGGGGCTCATCCGCCAGCTGGAAGTCCGCCTGAATCAGATGGGGGTTGCAGTCGTTTTCCCGCGACCCTTTTGTTCGCTCACCGAGGACGGCTACAACGTCCGCCACCAGCGCGTGGCCTATTCCAACCCCTGGATCGCCGAGTTTGCCCGCCATTTCGGTCGCCCCGTCTTCCGCATCCGCGCCGCCGACGGCGTCGTCCAGGCGGTGGAGGTGGAGCGGGATACGGCCTGCGGCTGCGCCCGCTTTGTCGCCGAACATCTGGTCGGGATGCCGGTGGGGGAGGCCATCTTCCAGGCCGGCATCCTCCACCATCACTACCCCTGCCTGGCGGGGATGACCATAGAGCGTTCGCTGGGCGATACCCTGCTGCACATCTCCGGTCAGTTGATGCGGCAGGCGGTGGAAGTAGAAGTGGCGCCGCTCCTCCCCCGGGCGGCCTATCTGGTGCCCGAGGGGCGATCGGCGTAATTTTCACGCTTCACACTTCACATCTCACTTTTCACGTTTCATCTTTCACGTTTTCGTGAAGCGTGCAGCATGATGCGTGATATATAGCCATCCCACAACCCGCACAAGGAGGAACACCTATGCCCGTCCAACGAGTCTATCCGGTGCCCAGCGACATTGAGATCGCTCAGATGGCCGAATTGATCCCCATTGTGGAGGTCGCGGCCAGCGTCGGGCTCAGCGAGGACGACCTGGACCTCTACGGCAAATATAAGGCCAAGGTCCACCTGGACGTCCTCCACCGGCTGAAGGACCGGCCCAACGGCAAGTATGTGGACGTGACGGCCATCACGCCGACCCCGCTGGGGGAGGGGAAGACCGTCACCACCATCGGCCTGAGCCAGGGGCTGGGCTACATCGGCAAGAAGGTCTTCACCTGCATCCGCCAGCCCTCCATGGGGCCGACCTTCGGCATCAAGGGCGGCGCGGCCGGCGGCGGCTACGCCCAGGTGGTGCCGATGGAGGACTTCAACCTCCACCTGACCGGCGACATCCACGCGGTGGGCGTGGCCCACAACCTCCTGGCGGCCGCGATTGACGCCCGCATCCTCCACGAGGCAACGCTCACCGACGAGCAACTGGCGAAGTTCTGCCCGGAGATCCCCCGCCTGAACATTGACCCCAACGCCATCCTCTGGAACCGGGTGGTGGACGTCAGTGATCGGGCGCTGCGGAATATCATCATCGGTCTGCAGGCCGGGCAGGCCGACAAACCGTTGCCGGAGGGGGCGACCACGCTGCGGGAAGTCGTGGCGAAACTCCCCCACGGCACCGACGGCGTCCCCCGCATCGCCGGCTACGACATCACCGTCGCCTCGGAGATCATGGCCATCCTGGCCCTGGTGGACGGCTGCCGGGGGCTGGCCGACCGGCGGGAGCGGCTGGGCCGCATCGTCTGGGGCTTCAGCAAGGACGGCCGCCCGCTGACGGCGGAGGACCTGAAGGTCGCCGGCGCGATGACCGTCCTGATGAAGGACGCTCTGATGCCCACCCTGATGCAGACGCTGGAGGGCACTCCCGCCTTCGTCCATACCGGGCCCTTCGCCAACATTGCCCACGGCAACTCCTCCATCATCGCCGACCAGATCGCCCTCAAACTGGTGGGGCCGGACGGCTTTGTGGTGACCGAATCCGGCTTCGGCGCCGACTGCGGCATGGAGAAGTTCTTCAACATCAAGTGCCGCTACTCCGGGCTCATCCCCAACTGCGTCGTCCTGGTCTGCTCGGTCCGGGCGCTGAAGATGCACGGCGGTGGCCCCGAGGTCATCCCCGGTCGGCCGCTGGACCCGGCCTACACCGAGGAGAACCTGGAACTCCTCCAGAAGGGCCTGCCCAACCTGATCCAGCACGTGGAGAACGTCCAGAAGTTCGGCGTCCCGGTGGTCGTCGCCATCAACCGCTTCAAGACGGATACGGACCGGGAGATCGGGCTGGTTCAGGAAGCGGCGATGAAGGCCGGGGCGTTTGACTGCGTCGTCAGCGAGGTGTGGGCGAAGGGCGGCGAGGGCGGCGCTGCGCTGGCCGAGGCGGTGGTCCGGGCCTGCGAGCAGCCCAGCAACTTCCGCTTCCTCTACCCGCTGGACATCCCCATCAAGGAGAAGATTGAGATCATCGCCCGGGAGATTTACCGGGCCGACGGGGTGGACTACACGCCGGAGGCGGAGCGGAAGATTGAGATGTACACCGCCGCAGGCTACGATAAACTCCCCCTCTGCATGGCCAAGACCCACCTCTCCTTCAGCCACGACCCGAAACTGAAGGGCGCGCCGCGCGGCTGGCGGCTGCCCATCCGGGATATTCGCGCCAGCGTCGGCGGGGGCTTCCTCTACCCGCTCTGCGGCGCGATGCGGACGATGCCCGGCCTGCCCAGCCGCCCGGCCTTCGTGGATGTGGATATTGACCTGCAGACGGGCAAGGTGAAGGGGCTGTTCTAACCCCTGCGTCCCCGGTCCCGGTGGCGGGCGGAGGGAAACCTCCCCCGCCACCCACCCGGGATCCGTAAAACGTGATTGGTGAGGTGAGACTATGGAGAAGGTCGTTCTGGATGTCCCGCTGATGTGGGCCGACCATCACGTCCTGAAGGTCCGCGAGGCGCTGACCAAACTGGACGGGGTGGCCGACGTCTACGCCAGTTCGGCGTGGAAGCAGGTGCTGGTGAAGTACGACCCGGCAAAGGTGGACCGCGCCCGGATAGAGCAGGCGCTGGCCCAGGCCGGATACCCGGTGGGCCAGGGCCAGACCCCCATCCTGGTGGAGCCCACCGAGAGGCGGCGCGACCCCCGCTGGGGCGCGATGGGGTTCCGGATGAGCCAGACCTACCGGGCCGACATTGAGATGTCCGGCGACTTCCGGAAATGGTAGGGGAGGAATTGGGGGAATCAAAAGAATCGGGAGAATCAGAAAAATCGGCGGTTCTTTGATTCCTTGATTCCTGGACTCTGTGATTCTGATGAGATGAGGTGAAATATGGCGAAGAAGAAAGTTCGTACCCCCCAGGAGGCAAGCCGCGATCCGGCGGCGATCGCCCTTCTGGAAAGGGCACTACAGATCGGTGCCGAGACCTGTTTCTATCGGGCGGATGAGATTACGCCCTGTCCCATCGGCGCTGAGGGCCTCTGCTGCCGCAACTGTGCGATGGGCCCCTGCCGCCTGGTGGGCGACGTGGATATGGGCGTCTGCGGTGCGACGATTGACACCGTGGTGGCCCGTAACTTCGCCCGCTCCGTGGCTGCCGGTGCCGCGTCCCACTCCGACCACGCCCGGGACCTGGCCTATACCCTCCTGGCTGCCGCCGAAGGCCACGCCCCGGACTACAAAATCCGCGACCCCTACAAACTCTACGAGGTTGCCCGCTATCTGGGCGTGAAGGTCGGCGACCGTCCGGTCAACGAGATCGCCCGGGATGTGGCGCTGGCCGCGCTGGGCGAGTTCGGCCGCATCCAGGGCGAATTGCTGTACCTCAAGCGCGCCCCCGCTAAACGGCAGAAAATCTGGCGCGACCTGGGCATCGCCCCGCGCGCCATTGACCGCGAGGTGGTGGATCTCCTTCACCGCACCCATGCTGGCAACGACCAGGACGCGGAGCACCTGCTGGACCAGGCCATGCGCTGCGCGCTGGCCGACGGCTGGGGCGGCTCCATGCTGGCCACCGACATCACCGACATCCTCTTCGGCACTCCGGCCCCCGTCCGCTCCGAGGCCAACCTGGGCGTCCTGCGGGAGGACATGGTCAACGTCATCATCCACGGCCACGAGCCCACCCTCTCCGAGATGATCGTCGCCGCCGCGCAGGACCCCGAAATCATCGCCTACGCGCAGAGCAAGGGCGCCAGAGGCGTCAACCTGGCCGGCATCTGCTGCACGGCCAACGAGGTCCTGATGCGGGAGGGCATCCCCCTGGCGGGCAACTTCCTCCAGCAGGAACTGGCCATCCTCACCGGCGCGGTGGAGGCCATGGTGGTGGATGTCCAGTGCATTATGGAAGGCCTGGTCCCACTGGCCCAGCAGTTCCACACCGCGCTCATCACCACCTCTCCGAAAGTTCGGGTGACTGGCGCGACCCACATTCAGTTTGAGGAGCATCGGGCGCTGGAGATCGCCAAAGAGATTCTCCGCACGGCGATTGACCGCTTCCCGCAGCGGGGCGAGGTCTTCATCCCGGATATTCGCGCTCAGCTGATTCCGGGCTTCTCCCACGAGTACATCAACTACGCGCTGGGCGGCACCTACCGCGGCTCCTTCCGCCCGCTGAACGATGCCATCATCGCCGGGCGCATCCGGGGCGTCGTCGCCGACATCGGCTGCAACAATGCCCGCCTCTGCCACGACGAGAACCACTACTACGTCGTCTCCGAGTTCCTCAAGAACGACGTCCTGGTGGTCCAGACCGGCTGCGGGGCCATCGCCAGCGCCAAGAAGGGCTACATGACCCCCGAGGCGGCGATGGAATACGCCGGGCCGGGCCTGCGGGAGGTCTGCGAGGCCGTCGGCATCCCGCCGGTGCTCCACATGGGCGCCTGTGTGGACAACTCCCGCATCCTCACCGTCCTTTCCCAGATGGCGACGGAGACCGGCCTGGGCGACGACATCTCCGACATCCCCGCCGTTGGGATGGCCTCGGAGTGGATGAGCGAGAAGGCGCTGGCCATCGCCACCTACTGTGTCGCCTCCGGCGCCTACGTCATCATGGGCGGCGTCCGCAATCCGGTGGCCGGGAGCCCCCGGGTCAACCAGATTATCACCGAGGGCTGGGAGAAGAAGGTCGGCGGGCGGCTGGAGTTCGTGGAGGACCCGGAGGAGATCGTCCGCCGTGCCCTGGCCCACATTGACAGAAAGCGCGCTGCCCTCGGGCTGGAGGAGTACAACCCGGCCAAGTGGGGCAAGTCCGGCGACTGGCGCATCCGCGAGGTGCTGGAACTCCCGCTGGAGGAACGGCTGGAGGCGGTGTACGGCAGGCGGTAAGTCTTGCGAGCCGCGCAGGGTGCAGGGTGATGAGAGAGTCGGCCGTAGAGGAAGTGATCGCCGAGACAGTCCGCCGGATTGTGGAGATTCTCCACCCGCAGCGGGTTGTCCTTTTCGGCAGCCGGGCGCGGGGCGAAGCGCAGCCGGAGAGCGATATAGACCTTCTGGTCATCGCCGAATCCTCCGAGCCGCGCTACCGCCGGGCCGTCCCCCTCTACGGGGCCCTGAGCGACATCCCGGTCGCCATGGACATCATCGTCTACACGCCGGAAGAGGTGGAGGAGTGGAGCGGCGTCCGGCAGGCTTTTGTCACCACGGCCCTCCGGGAGGGGATCGTCCTGTATGAAGACCGTGGCTGATCTGGTGCGCGGGTGGCTCCGCAAGGCGGAGAGCGACCTCGTCAGCGCCGAACTCTGTCTGGAGGCTGGACGGGCGCTGGACGTGGTCTGCTTTCACGCGCAGCAGGCGGCTGAGAAGTACCTGAAGGCCTATCTGACGGCCTGCGGGATGGATTTCCCCTTCGTGCACAACCTGGAGAAACTGATAGATTTGTGCGCCCGGCGGGACCCGGATTTTCTCTCCATCAAGTCCCTGGGGCAGCAACTGACGCCGTACGCCGTCTCCCTTCGCTACGATGCCGAATTCTGGCCGGATGTAGACGTAGCCGAGCAGGCCCTGCACGCGGCTCTGACGATTAAGGAGTTCGTTGTAGAGCGTCTGCCCGAAGAGATGAAGCCCGAAGAGGAGTGAAGAGGAGGCGATATGTCCAGATACATCGCTACCCGAGCCATCCGCGGGGCCAACGCCATCGTCGCCGAGGCGGAGGCCCTGCTGCAGAAAGCACTGACCGAGAAGGGGCCCGATACCCCTATCGCGTTTACCAATACCGCTTACTACCTGCCCGTTATCTACGGCATGCTGAACCATCCCGTCACCAAAATCGGGGACCTGGTTCCCGTGATTGAGCACGCCAAGAGCCTGCTCCACCCCCCGCCGGATGAGAAGTGGTGGGTGCCCTATCTGGGGGAGACACTGGACTGCGGGATGGCGACGCTGCTGGCCTGCGAGGCTATTGAGGGCATCCGCTTCGCCTATGGCGAACAGCCGGAGCGGTATCCCGGCTTCCGGATGACCGGCGGCGCGTCCTTCACCAGCCCGGAGTTTGAGAAAGAGGAGGGGGGTGGCGGCTATCTGAACGGCCCCATTGACGACATCCAGTTGCGCTCCTGGGGCATCCAGCTGGTGGACGGCCGGATGCCTGGCTTCGCCGCCATCGTCGGCGCGGCCCACTCCAACGAAGCCGCCGTCGCCATCGTCCGCGAACTCCAGCGGCGCAACATCCTCATCTTCCTCTCCGGCAACGTCAACGGCCGCTCCATCATTGACCAGTTGCACGAGGAAGGGGTGGAGATGGGGTACGATACCTACATCGTCCCCTTCGGCCGGGACACCATCTCCGCCATCTACGCGCTGGGGTTTGCGACCCGTTCCGCGCTTACCTTCGGCGGCCTCAAGCCGGGCCAGTGGCGGGAGATTCTCCTCTACAACAAGTACCGCGTCTTTGCCTTCGTCCTGGCCCTGGGCGAGGTGGACGACCTGAAGTACGCGGCCGCGGCCGGTGCCATCTCCTACGGCTTCCCCGTCATCGCCGACACCGTCATCCCTCAGATTCTCCCCACCGGCATCACCCGGTACGAGCATGTCATCTCCATGCCATGGAACGAGATTGAGGGAGAGACGGAGGCGGAGAAGGCGGCCCGGCTGGTCCAGAAGTGCATTGAGGTCCGCGGCGTCAAGGTGAAGATCACCGAGGTGCCCATCCCCGTTCCCTACGGCTCCGCCTTTGAGGGCGAGGTCGTCCGCAAGGCCGACATGCGGGTGGAGTTCGGCGGCCGCCACAGCCGCGCCTTTGAGTACCTCCGCATGGTGCCGATGGAGGAGGTGGAGGACGGCAAGATAGAGGTCATCGGCCCCGGCTTTGAGGACGTGCCCGTCGGCGGGGCGATGGACCTGGGCATCCTGGTGGAGGTCGCCGGACGGAAGATGCAGGAGGACTTTGAGCCGGTGCTGGAGCGCCAGATCCACTACTTTATCAACGGCGCCTCCGGCGTCCAGCACATCGGTCAGCGGGACATCGCCTGGATCCGCATCAGCAAGGCGGCGGCGGAGAAGGGCTTCAACCTGCGCCACTTCGGTGACATCCTCTACGCCCGCTTCCACGCCGACTTCGGCGCCATCGTGGACAAGGTCCAGGTGAAGATCATCACCGACCCCGAACTTCACGCGTACTGGCTCCAGAAAGCGCGGGAAGCCTACGACCGCCGCAACCGGCGCCTGGCCGACCTGACCGACGAGGCAGTGGACACTTTCTACTCCTGTGTCCTCTGCCAGTCCTTCGCCCCCACCCACTGCTGCGTCATCAGCCCGCAGCGGCTGGGCCTCTGCGGCGCCTACAACTGGCTGGACTGCAAGGCGTCCTACGAAATCAACCCCACCGGGCCCAACCAGCCCATCCCCAAGGGGCAGTGCCTGGACCCGGTGAAGGGCTACTTCACCGGCGTCAACGAGTACGTCCGCGTGGCCTCTCAGGGGACCGTGGAGCAGGTGGCGATGTACTCCATCATGGAGAACCCGATGACGGCCTGTGGCTGTTTTGAGTGCATCGTCATGGTCATCCCCGAGGCCAACGGCGTGATGGTCGTCAGCCGGGAGGACCCCAGCATGACCCCCGCCGGGATGACCTTCTCCACGCTGGCCGGCATGGCCGGCGGCGGCCTGCAGACCCCCGGCGTGATGGGCGTCGGCAAGTACTATCTGACCAGCCCCAAGTTCCTCTCCGCCGACGGCGGCTTCAAGCGGGTGGTCTGGATGTCCTCCTTCCTCAAGCAGACCATGGCCGAGGAGTTGAAGGCGGTCTGCGAGCGGGAGGGCGACCCGGACCTGCTGGATAAGATCGCCGACGAGACCATCTGCACCGATGTGGAGGGGCTGCTGGCCTATCTGACGGAGAAGGAGCATCCGGCGCTGAGCATGCCGCCCATCTTCTGATCGGGTGCCAGGCACTCCCGAAGTGCCTGGCACTTGCTGTTCCGGATGAAATCCTGCTCCGGCGGCAAGGGGGGCCGCCGTCAGCGATGGCGGTGGCCCCCTTTTGCCGAAGTGAGGAAATCACAACGGTAACTGCCTGCCCTCTCCGGCTGGCGGGCCGATTTTGACCCCCTCAACCCCCCTTGCTCCCCTTCTCCCCCGAAACGGGGGAGTAGGTCGGATTGGCAATCCGACCTACCTCCTGGCCGAGGGCCAGGAGAGGGGAGGGGGCTGGGGGAGGGGTGAGGTAGGCAGTTACCACAAACCCCAAAAGGGTCATCCGTTGCGAACTGTCCCGGAGATTCCACCCTGGCTTGACATTCGGATTGGGTGGGAGTATCTTTTGGACAGACGTTGCTGATCTTCAAGCCACGCAAGGAGGTCCTGTATGCCGGTGGAAATTCCCGTGGAAAAGTGGCCCGGTCGGGTCATAGAAGAGACCATCGGCGCCACCGCCGCGGAGGGGGGAACCCGCAGCCGGGTGGTGAAGGTCGGTGGCGAAAACACACTCCCCTTTATGTTCTCCGACGGCGAGATGCCCAATCCGCCCCGGATCGCCATTGAGATTCTGGACCAGCGGCCGAAGGACTGGTCCCCTCTGCTGCTGGAGGCCTGGGGCGACGTGGTGGACGACCCGGCGAAGTGGGCGAAGGCGGCCGAGGAGGCCGGGGCCGACCTGGTGCTTCTGCAGTTGTCCCTCACCCGCGATGGCGACCGGCCCACCACCGCCGCCGACGCGCGGGCGCTGACCCGCGCTGTCCTCCAGGCGACGGGGCTCCCCATCCTGGTCTTCGGCCCCGGCCAGGTGGACGCCGACAATGAGTTGCTGGTGGCGGTGGCCGAGGAGGCGGCGGGCGAGCGCATCGTCCTGGGCATCTGCGAGGAGAAGAACTACCGCACCATCGTCGCCGCCGCGCTGGCCAACGGCCACCTGGTCAACGGCCGGACCGCGATGGACGTCAACCTGGCCAAGCAGTTGAACATCCTCATCGCCGATATGGGCCTGCCGCTGGACCGCATCCTGATGGACCCGACGACGGCCAGCCTGGGCTACGGCATTGAGTACGGCTACTCGGTGATGGAGCGGCTGCGTCTGGCGGCTCTCCAGGGCGATAAGATGACCCAGCTCCCCATGCTGGTCACTCCGGGCTTTGAGGCCTGGCGGCAGAAGGAAGCCAAAGTTGGCGAGGGCGTGCCCGCTTCCTGGGGCGACTGGCGCCAGCGGGCGATCCTCTGGGAGACCCTGACGGCGACCAACCTGATCCTCTCCGGCGCCGACATCGTCGTCCTGCGCCACCCGGAGACCGTGAAGCGGGTCCGGGCTTTCATTGACCGGATGATGGCAAAATAACGCCGGACTCATCCGACAGGTAGCGCCGGGTTTTGCGGCTTAACAAAGTATTTGGGCAATCACCCGCTGGGTGGTTTTGATCCCTCTCATCCCCCCTGCCTCTCCCTTCTCCCCCCGAAACGGGAGGAGAAGGGGGGCATAAGAGAGGGGTTTTGGGGCGGGCGGGGGAGGCCGCGCCGCCACAACCCCCTTTCTTACCCCCCCC
>DAOUBO010000344.1:0-3620 GCA_034432695.1 Anaerolineae bacterium
CCGTAGGCGCGCAGTTCTGTGGCCTTGCCCCCCATGGTGTTGCCGACGCTGCCGCTCCATAGTTCGGTGTAGGTGGCGACAGCGGGATCCGGATTGGCATCTGTCGTGATCCAGACGCCGTGATATTCATAGTAGGTTGGGTAAAGGGCCCGCTGCCAGAACCGGAGCGTCGCTCCCCCGGCGGGGATGGTAATGCGCGGCGTCACCAACCAGCCGTCCTGGTTCCCGGCGGTAGAGTATGCGTGGTAGGCCGACGCCGGAGGGCTGTAGTAGTATGAGGTAGTGCGCGCCCACTGAGTGCCACCGCCATCAAGGTTGTAAGAGGTCCAACCGGTGGGCGGGAAGGTGGTGCTGGAGAAGTCCTCCGAGAACAGGGTGGAGACGGCGCAGTTGGTCAGGTCGGAGTAGAAGAAGCGCCAGTCGCCGGACTCGGCCCGCCAGGTCCAGTCAAAGAAGCCGCGCACGACGCCGTTGTTGTAGGGGCGCAGCGCGTCGTACTGGGCAGAGGCGACACCGCCCAACCGCATCCCGTCGGTGAAGGGCGCGGCCACGTTCAGGACCACCGGGATGACGATGGTGTTGGCCTCATACTCATCGGTGCCGATGGTCGCGCCGGGGTCATGGATGTAGATGCCGGCCTGGTACATCCCGGGCGGCATGTTGTTCGGCACGGTGGCCGTCACTACGAAGGTGGCCTGCCCGCCCGCCGGGGCGGCGACGCTGCTCGTGCTCGCCTCCAGCCAGTCCACGGCCTGCTTCTGGTAGAACTCAATGCGGTAGTGGAGGGTGGTGGTGATGCTGGCCGCGTTGGCGTTGTAGAGGTGGCGCAGGCCGATGAAAAGACCGTCGTGCATCCGCTCCAGCGGGTCGTGGACCCACATCTCATACGAGTTGCCGCCGGGCCGGTGGTAGCCGAAGCGGCCGAACTCCCAGCGATCCAGTTCGGTGCGCGGGTCATCCCACTTCAGTTCCAACGCGCCGTCGGCCTGCTGGCCCCAGGTGGTCGGGTCATTGATGAAGTTGACGACGCCGTTGCCGTTCTTGTCCTCCCAGACGTTCCCGTCGCTGTTGATGTCCTTCCAGTTGTAGACGGTCAGGTAGAAGCGGTTGTCCCAGGAGTAATCGCCGTTGACGTCAAACTGGCTGTAGGGGTAGATCTGGCGGACGATCATCAGGTCGGTGCCGTCGGGGATCTGGACGTTATACCAGGAGGAGTCCATCCCCGGGGTGGCGGTAATGGGGATGAAGTAGTTGAAGGCCTTGAAGAAGTTATCCCGGTTGGCGGCGCCGTAGGCGCTCTCGGCGGCCACCATCGCGGGGGGGACGGCGAAGTCAAACTCCGCCGCGCCGACGAGCCGGAATTCGGCAACCTCCACCTCGGCCGTCACATCCTCGGCGCCGGGGTTCTGGACAGTGATGGTCTGGTTAAAGGTATCCCCGGGGTAGGCGATGTGGGCGAAGCCGGGCCAGTTGTTGCCCCGGTAGTCGCCAGGGTTCCACTCATCGGGGGTGGCGAAGATGCCGTAGTGGCCACCAGCCACCGCGGTGCCCCTGTCGGCGTTGACGGAGCCGGCGCCCTGGGTGAAGGTGTCGTAGTTCAGGTCGGTGGCGGAGGACTTCAGCAGCGCCTTGGCCACGTCGTAGGTGGGCCAGTCGCCCGTGGCCTCCCTGTAGGCCTGGTAGATGAGGGCCAGAACGCCGCCTGCGACGGGGGCCGAGCGGCTGGTGCCGCCCCAGGAGGCCCAGGAGCGGTTGCCGTCCACCACACCCCAGGTGCTGATGCTGTAGTAGTTCAACTCCTCCGCGCCGGCCGCGTAGGCGCCACCCGCCACCACGTCCACGCCGTTGGTGCCGCGAGAGCCGGGCCCCCGGTTGGAGAAGGGGATGACGTCGTTGAACATAATCTGGGCGGTCTCGGTGATGGAATCCCAGCCGGTGGAGCCGAACTCGGTGGAGGCGCCCACGCCGATGGCGGTATCGGGGCTGGGCGGAGCGACGGTGCCGTAGGCCGGTGCGCCGTTGCCGGTGGAGAAGAGGAACTGCAGGTAGGGCGCGTAGTGGCGCTGCACCTGGGAGACCACCTGCCCCTCGTACTCCCAGCCGTCGTTGTCCACATCGCTCTCGCCGTAGGAGTTGGTGGTGATCTGGATGGCATCGGAGTCATCCGGATCGGTCTGATCCAGGCCATCGTAGCCCACGGCGGCGAAGATGTAGGCGTCAATGATGGAGGAGTCAAAGTTGTAGTAGATGTCGGAGATGTTGACGACCTTCGCGCCGGGGGCCATGCCGAAGACCGCGCCGGCGGGCTTGCCGTCTCCAGGCAGGTCCCTGAACGAGGGGAGCATTGCGCTGGTGCGGCCCTGCCCCACGATGTTAGAGGCGCACTGGGTGCCGTGGCTGTAATCCCGGTCAAAGGGGGAGCCGGAGAAGGCCCCCAGGCTGCCATTGGCCGGCGGCGGGGCATAGGGGCCGTACATCCAGTCCGAGCCGGGGATGGGGGTGACGCCATCGGCGATGAAGTAGACCATGCCGCCGGAGATGTCGGCCAGGCCGTCGCCGTTCACGTCCCGGTAGGCGATCATGTTGTTGTAGGTGGAGGGGTCGTTGACGTCGGCCCGGGTGAGGGGCTTTTCATCCCGGAAGTCGTGGTCGGCGTCCAGGTCCACATAGACCGTATCGTATACCCCGGCGGTGTTGGGGTCGGCCACCAGGACGGCCACCTTCTCGCCCCAGAGGAAGTCCCGCAGGTCGTTGTCGGGGTGGGTGCCCACGTGGACGACGCCGCTTTTGGTCATCGTGTTGGAGATGACGTAGGTGGGCACCACGCCATAGACTTCACTGTAGCGGACGCCGTAGTCAATGAGGGGGTCGTACTGGAAGCAGGAGATGCCCGTGCCGCAGAGGGTAAGGGTCGGCGTCGCGCTGGTGTCCACGTAGTGGACGCTGGGGTAGCCATCAGCGATGTAGGTGGTGCCAAGGAGAGAATCAAGGGCGTACAGGAGCATGGAGAGGGGGCTGAAGACGTAGGGCCAGCCGTTATATTCGGGGCGCACCGTGCTGGAGTAGATCTTCTGAGTGCCCAGGAGGTCCGGGTGGGCCGGGTCAATGCCGTCGTCCAGCACGGCCACGGTCACGCCCTCGCCGGTGTAGCCCCGCTCCCAGGCGGCCTTGGCCTTGTGAGGCCCTTCGGGCAGGACCTCAAACCAGTCCGCGGGGCGGATGTCCGGGCGGCCATCGCCGAAGGCTTTGGCCTGGTCCCAGGGGAGCATCCCGGAGCGGAGTTTCTCCGCGCTGGCCCGCAGCCGGGCCCAGTCCTCCGGGCCTTTCGGGGGGATCTCCCGGGGCTCGTCGGGCGGGTAGGGGTCGGGCTCGGCGTTCCGCTCCAGGACGATGGGGAGGATGGCCTCCACCTGGGCGAGGGAAGCCAGTTTCATCAGGCTGTAGGGGTAGGCAAAGCCGATGAAAATCTGGGTTTTCTTCTCGCCCTTACCCAGGGGCGGCCGGGCGATGGCCTTGCCGTCCACGAAATAGGCGCTCAGGTCGGCGCCCGCCTCCGCCACGACCTCAATGATGATGGGCTCGGCGGGCGGGCCGCGCGCCCCCCCTCCCCCCGTGCGGGG
>DAOUBO010000345.1:0-3570 GCA_034432695.1 Anaerolineae bacterium
CCCCCGGCGGGCACCAGCGCCCCCGCCGGGGGGAAGGACCCGGAGCGGGTCGCCATCATCCACTGCGTCGGGAGCCGGGACGTCAACGCCCACCCCTACTGCTCCCGCTTCTGCTGCATGTACTCCCTGAAGCACGCGCACCAGGTTCGGGAGAAGACGGGCGCGCAGGTCTACGAGTTCTACATGGACATGCGGGCCTTCGGCAAGGCCTACGAGGAGTTCTACGAGCGGGTGCAGGAGGACGGCGTGGTCTTCGTCCGGGGCCGGGGCGCCGAGGTGGAGGTCCTGCCCGACGGCAAACTGCGGGTCAGGGGCGAGGACGCCGATCTGGGACGGCTGGTCTCGGTGGACGTGGACATGGTCATCCTGGCGTCGGCGATAGAGCCGCAGCCGGACGCGGACCGGATCGCGGCGGTCTTCGGCCTGGGCCGGACGCCCGACGGCTGGTTCGCCGAGGCGCACCCCAAACTGCGCCCCGCGGAGACGGCGACGGCGGGCATCTTCCTGGCCGGATGCTGTCAGGGGCCCCGCGACATCCCGGATACGGTCTCCCACGCCGACGCGGCGGCGATGCAGGTCGTCCGTCTCTTCAACCAGGGCGTGGTGACCATCTCGCCGACGGTCGCGGTGGTGAACGAGGAGAAGTGCGTGGGCTGCGGCGAGTGCATCCTGGCCTGTCCGTACTCGGCCATCGCCCGCAACCTGCGGGGCAGGGCGGAGGTCAACCCGGCCCTCTGCCAGGGCTGCGGCACCTGTGTCGCCACCTGCCCGTCGCATGCCATCACTGGCCTGCACTTCACCGACGAGCAGATCGTGGCGCAGATAGAGGGGCTGCTGGAGGGCGTGCTGGTGTGAGGGAACACGGAGTACGGAGTACGGTGTAAGGCCTTGTAGCATCGTACCTTAACAGTCCCGAAGTATCGTACCTCCTGACGGGCATCTCGTGTATCCTTTCAGGGAGAAATCCCCTGAGAGGATGTCCAGGAGGTGCCCAATGGGACGTCGGGAACCGCTGACGGAGGAGGAAAGGGAGCGAATCTGTGCTGTACCCTAACATCTTGAACACCTTTTGGTTGGAGGCGTGCGCCGATGTAATGGGTGGGGTATACTTGGGTGTATGGACACATCACAAGAGCATACTACCCCAGCGCGCCCTTATTTCCGCCCGACTACCTCCAGCCAGCGGGAATTCCTTTTCCGGGTGGCCGAAGAGACGGGCAATGTTGGCCAGGCGGCCCGCCAGGCACACACGTGGGGCGCGGCACATACTACTATTGGCGTGGCCGCTATCAAGAGCACGGGTCGGCTGGCCTCAGCCAGGAGCGCTCCCGGGCGCCCAAACACACGCGCATTCCCCCGGTATCCGAAGAGGTGCGCCAGGAAGTGCTGGATTACTATCGGGAGCACCCCGAGGAGCGCAGCTATCGGATGATTGCCTACCGGCTCCGCCAGCGACACGGTCGGCCCGTGATCGGGCCCACCAAAGTCGGGGAGATCATCCGGGCGGCACGGGCCGCCGGACAACTGGACGAGCCGACACCGTCTGCCCCGACTTCTCCCCCGTCACGGCCCGAACTGACGGTGGTGCATGCGCCGCACCCTGGGCAGACCGTGCACATTGACCTGTGCGTGGTCCCCCTGAGCCACGATGGGACACATCCCCTGGCCTCGGCGAGTGTGAGCGCGGCTGCCGATGGGGCGACGCCAGACCCCTTGCCTGGGCCTTCTCCCCTCTCCGACTGTCCGGGGCAGGTATTTGCCAACCGGAGATGGGCTACGCCGAGCAGATGGAGGCGTATGCCCAACGGCGAGAGGCCAAACGGGCTTCCAGAGGGGAGCGCAAGCATCGCCGTCGCCAGAAACAGGCCGCCCGCCAGGCGCTGAACGCCCAGAGTGATGAGTTACGCGTGCAGCGCCGCCGCCAACGTCAGTTGCGACGCCAGGAGGATGCAGCCTGGCGGGAAAGGCGTGCGGCGCACCGGGCTGCCCAGCAGCACCGTCGCCAGCAGCCCGCCGCCGAGCGGAAGGCCTCCCGTGCCGAGTGGCAAGCCGAGCAGGAGAGATGGCGTGCTGCCCGCCAACAACGCCGCCAACAATTGGAACGGCGGCGGGCAGAAGACGCTGCCTGGCGAGAGGCCCGCCGGCAAATACGCCAGGCTCTGGCAGCACTGGCCCAGATGCCTCTGGTCACCGCCTGGCTGGCCATTCTGGTAGTTGTAGAGAGCGCGACCCGCCAGTGCCTGCAACTACCTCTCTTCGTGACCGGCCCGCACGTGACGGCAGAGGAGATTGTGGCCGCCTTGCGTGCCTGTTGGCCTGTGGGAGTTCAATTCGTGGTCAGCGACAACGGCGCTCAGTTCATCGCTCAGGCGTTCGCCCAGTTTGCCGCCGAGATGGGGTTCTTGCCCGTGCGCATCGCTCCTTATCACCCCCAGACCAATGGCATTGCCGAGCGCTTTGTGCGGACCCTGAAGGAATGGCAGAAGCGGATCTGGGATAACCCCGATGAACTGGCCGCGTTGCTGGCCGAGTTCATCGCCTATTACAATGACCGTCCCCATCAGGGCGCGGAACTGAAAGGGCTCTCACCGAACGAGTACGCCCGCTCGCTCAAGTGTTCAACATGTTAGGGTACAGTACATAAATCTCCCAAAACTCTTCCACGGTGAGACCGGTGAGAGACCGAAACACTGCAGGCTTCCATTGGAGGACTTCTACACAGAGCATGCCCTTCCCTCCCATACCAGAATCGTGCTTATAGTATACCCAACCCCCTTTTGTGCAACAAGTCTTATGTCTGAACTAATTTTTCAAAGTTCATAATTTCGGCTTACATCCCGGTGGTTTATCCAAAGTCCAGTAGTTATAGGCCGAGATGAACTTCGGCCTACATCCTGGCGGTTGGTTAGAGGCCGAGATGGATTTCGGCTTACATCCTGGCGGTTTATCACTGGCGAATCGGCAAAATCCGTGTAATCCGTGTAATCCGTGGTTCCTTTCAGGTGGCGCTTCGGGCCGAAATGAAATTTCGGCCTACGCCGCGGCGATGTGTTCAGAGCCCAGTTCCTCCAGAGCCTTCAGCAGTTGGCGGTTCTCCTGTGGAAGCCGGGTCCCGATGCGGATGTAGGCCGGTAGGCCAAAGGAGCGGCAACTGCGGACCAGGATCCGGCGGCGCGCCAGCATCTCCCGCGTCCGGTCGCCATCCCCTGTCCGGACCAGGAAGAAGTTCACCGCGGTGGGAAGAGGGGGAAAGCCCCGCGCGGCGACCGCCGCGCGCAGGTCTTCGGTAACCGCGCGCAGGCGACGCCAGGTCTCCCGGTACTCCTCCAGGTGGTCCAGCGCGGCCAGCCCCGCCGCCTGCGCCGCCGCGTTGATGCTCCACGGCGGCTGGGCGCGGCGCAGGGCCCGAATCGCTTCCGGCGCCCCCAGCACGTACCCCAGCCGCAACCCCGCCAGGGCGAAGTCTTTGGTCATAGAGCGCAGAACCAGCAGGTGCCCGCTCTCCAGCAGGGGAACGGAACTCCAGGGCCTATCGGCAAAGTTGACGTACGCCTCGTCCAGAACCAGCAG
>DAOUBO010000346.1:0-2539 GCA_034432695.1 Anaerolineae bacterium
ACGGCACTTCGCTGCGCTACGTGCCTGACTACGAACGACGGCACTCCGCTGCGCTGCGTGCCTGGCTACGAACAACGGCACTTCGCTGCGCTGCGTGCCTGGCTACGAACAACGGCACTTCGCTGCGCTACGTGCCTGACTACGAACGACGGACGGCACTTCGCTTCGCTACGTGCCTGACTACGAACGACGACTTCGCTGCGCTACGTGCCTGCTACGAACGGAACGACGGCACTTCGCTGCGCTGCGTGCCTGGCTGCGAACGACGGCACTTCGCTGCGCTGCGTGCCTGCTACGAACGGAACGACGGCACTTCGCTGCGCTGCGTGCCTGGCTACGAACGACGGCACTTTGCTGCGCTACGTGCCTGACTACGAACGACGGACGGCACTTCGCTTCGCTACGTGCCTGACTACAAACGGTGCATGGCTACAAACGGGACCACGAACGGAACCGATGCCTACACAAACTCTTCCAGCAGCCGCCGGACCTGCTCCGGGGCGAGTTTTTCCAGAGGGCGGGGCGCTAGCGGGCCCGCCTGCAGCGCCGGGACCTGCTCCTCGTAGGCGGGCCGGTCCTCCACCTGGTAGAAAACGCCAATGGGGATCCGGTCGCCCCACTCCAGGGCCTTCGCGAAGGCCGCCATTTTGTCGGTGACGTCGTAGTCCGGGTCGTCCTGGAGTTTGTAGACGCGGGGACGGTAGTAGTCGTAGGAGTTCTGCCGGTTGAAGGTGACGCAGGGCTGGAAGACGTCTATCAGCGCGTAGCCGCGATGGCCCAGCGCCCGGACGATGGTCTCCGTCAGGTGGCTCAGGTCGCCGGACCAGGAGCGGGCGACGAAGGTCGCGCCCGCCGCCAGCGCCAGCGCGACCGGGTTGACCGGCAGTTCAAAGGAGCCCCACGGGGAGGTCTTGCTCACCCGGCCCCGGTCGCTGGTGGGGGAGTACTGGCCCTTCGTCAGGCCGTAGATGCGGTTGTCCTGGATGATGTCCACCAGGCCGATGTTGCGGCGGGCGGCGTGGAGCATGTGGCCCAGTCCCTCCGCGTAGGCGTCGCCGTCGCCGTGGGTGCAGACCACCCGCAGGCCGTGGTTGGCCAGCCGGACCCCCGTCGCCACCGGGACCGTCCGGCCGTGCAGGGTCATGTAGCCGTTGGCGCGGGTGTAGTCGGGAAGTTTGCTTCCGCAGCCGATGCCGCTCACCAGCATCACCTCGTGCGGCGCCAGACCCACCTGGGCCAGCGCCCGCTTCACCGCATTCCAGATGGCAAAGTTCCCGCACCCGGTACACCAGGTCGGGCGAACAGGGCTGGCAAAGTCGTCTACGGTAACCATTGGTTGCCTCCTCAAACACGGAATACGGAATACAGAGTACGGAATACGGAGTACTACGTATTGCGTATTCCGTACTCCCTCAGGATGTACTCCGGCGAGAGCGGCCGGCCGTCCCACTTCAGGATGCGGCGGGAGACGGTGTGGCCTGTCGCCATGCGGAGCAGGTCGGCGAACTGGCCGGAGTAGTTGCCCTCCACGGCGATCGTCTCGCCCGTCAGCAGCGCCTCCACGCCCCGGGGGACGGGCCAGATGTCGGCAAAATGGAGCATGCGGGCCCGCATGCCCTGGCCGTTCAGCCGGTCCACCGCCTCCCGCAGGGGCCCATAGGTGGAGCCCCAGGCGATGAAGGTCAGGTCGGCGTCGTCGGGGCCGTAGACGGTGGGGAGGCGCATCTCCGCCCGGGCCGTCTCCAGTTTCCGCATCCGCTTCTCGTGCATCCGGCGGCGGTTCTCCGCGTCCTCCTCAATGTGGCCGTACTCGTCGTGCTCATCGCTGGAGGAGGCGTAGACGGCCTTCGGGTGCCCCGGCATCGCCCGCGGGGAGATGCCGCTCTCGGTGAACCGGTGCCGTTTGTAGTTGTCCTCCAGGTTATCCAGTTCCTCGTCGGTCAGCCGCTCGCCCCGGTCTATGACCACCGCGTCAAAGTTCAGGTCCTCCGGCGCCACGTCCCGGACGGAGGTCGCCAGGTAGTGGTCGGAGAGGACGATGACCGGGGTCTGGTAGCGCTCGGCGAGGTTGAAGGCCCGCCAGCCGGCCTCAAAGGCCTGCTCCACCGTCCCCGGGGCCAGGACGATGCGGGGGAACTCGCCCTGGGAGGCGTGGAGGACGAAGAGGAGGTCGCCCTGCTCGGTGCGGGTCGCCAGGCCGGTGGAGGGGCCGGGCCGCTGGGCCTCGTAGACGACGACGGGGACCTCGGTCATCCCGGCCAGGCCCAGCGCCTCCACCATCAGGGAGAAGCCGCCGCCGGAGGTGGGGGCCATGGCCCGGACTCCGGCGTACCCGGCGCCGACCGCCATGCAGAGGGCCGCGATCTCGTCCTCCACCTGGAGGGTGACGACGCCGTACTCCTCGGCGTGGGCCGCCATCCACTCCAGGACGGGGCTTCCCGGCGTCATCGGGTAGCCGGAGACGAAGGGGCAGGGGGCCCGCCGCCCCCCCCGCCGGCGGCGGCTTCTCCCTGATGGTGGAGGCGCTGGGCCTGGCCGG
>DAOUBO010000347.1:0-12730 GCA_034432695.1 Anaerolineae bacterium
ATCCGGGGCGGGGAGATGCCCAGCGCGTCCAGTTGCCGCAGGCCGGGCCGACCCCGCGGCTTTTCTGGGCGGAGAAGCCACAGACCCGCATCACCAGGACGATGGCCTCGCCCAGGGCCCGAAGGTCTTCCTGCATTTCCGCCTCGGCCCGGTCCGGCGGCTCGTTGATCAGGTCAAAGGGGAAGTAAAGGAGCGTGAAGACTCCCGACGCGCCGGCGGGGACGACCTCCAGTACGATGGGCACCGTCCCGGCCCGGGTGATCCGGCTATGGGGGTTCAGCACCTCCAGGTCCATCCGGTCAAAGAAGGTGGGGTAGAAAAGGGCGCGCCCGCGTCGCCCTCCCCCCTCCTCGTCCTCCTCCCCCACTGCGAGTCCGAAGAGGCGAATGATCAGGGGGGAAGTCTCCTCCAGCCCCATATGGGCGATCATAGCCGACCGCAGAAGGCCCTTCCAGGTGGAGGCCCGGAGCATCGGGACCTTACAGACCGGGTCCTTCATAACCGGGTTCTCGTGAATGTAGAAGAACTCGTCGTCCCGGCTGTAGAGGGGGCGGACCAGGGTGAACCGGAACTGGATGCAGGCGGAGTGCGGGATGAGGGCCTGGAGGTCAATCCGGGGCGGGGAGATGCCCAGCGCGTCCAGTTGCCGCAGGCCGGGCCGAATCGTGCCCTCGGTGTAGGGGGCGATGGCACCCTTGCGGGCCCGGACCAGGCTTTTGTAGCCGCCACCGAAGCGGGGGTGTCCCCCACGGGCCAGTTCTTTCACCTCGCTGGTCAGCGCCTGGGCCAGGAGGGTGACCTTCGCGTAGGGCCAGACCAGTTCCCGGTAGGGCTGGGGGTGGTTGCCCACGATGCGCCGAACGTCGTCTTCCGTCTCACAGGGGTAGGCCGCGTAGAAATCGTACACAGGCCGACGGTCGCCCGGTGGGCGTGCGGGGGCAGGCTCTCCTCGTTCACGCTGAGTTTGAGAGGGGCGTTGAGGACGGGGTTTAGAGTTCACGGATCACCTCCTCTCCCGTGCGGGTTCCCTGGACGCCCATCCGGTCCAGGGCAAGCAGGACCTTCTCCAGCATCTGGCGGTCGCGCGCGTAGCCCCAGAAACGGTTGCCTTTCTGGAAGGAGAAGACCTTCTTGCTCACACCACGCCGACCGCTCATAAAGCCGGTGGGGTCGGTACGGACCAGTTCGTCCACCTGGCTCTTGTCCAGCCATCGCTCCGGGTGGAAGAAGAAGAGCCGCAGGTCGGGCCACTCCGGAGGGGCCCGCCGGGCCCGGGCCTGCAGCGCAGGGGATTCCTCCACCATCCGGAGCAGCCAGGCGCTCACAGAGGGTCGGTCTACCCCGGCGGGCAGCCGCAGCGGGGAGACGAGGGCCACAATGCCGTAGTCCGGCTGCCGGGGCGGCTTCAACGTCGTCCTGCCTCCGATGGACCCGTAGCGGGCGATGAGCCAGAGAGCCTTCGCCAGAAGCCAGCGCTCCTCGGGCAAGGTGGGCTTCAGTTCCACAAAGTGCAGCGTGAAGGAGACACCGGGCTGGCTCAGGTTGACCTCGTAGCCGCCCTCGCCGTCGGTGACCAGCAGCCGGAGGTTGCTGCTCCAGCCGGTACAGCCGAAGAGGCGGCAGGCCGCGCAGACATCCCGCAGACCGTCCTCCAGATCACCGGTGCGGGCGTAGGCGGCGTCTTCAAAGATGCACCGGTCGTCTCCTGTGGGGTCACACGCGTAGCCACCCAGCCCCCGGATCAGAACCTCCGTCCACCACCGGATGGAGCCCATCAGTCCACTCTCCCGGGCCTGTTCCGAGGTCCGGTCTACGTCGCCCGTCCAGATGGGGGTCAGGTTTTTCAGATTGACGGCGATCGTTCTTGGCATTCATCCCTCCTTGCTATGCTGGGTTCTGGATAGCCGACTCCGCTGCAGAGACTCACCCCAAAGGCTGCAGCGGAAAACGAATCTCCCGGCAGGGCCCGCGCGCCAGCGCACCCGCTACGGCATCCCGGAGATCTCAAACGTGTATCCCAGGATGGTCACCACGCAGGTGGAGGCGCGGGGACGGGCAAACAGGAGTTCCACCTCCCGCTCCTGTCCGGGCTCTATCGTCCAGGGAAGGGCCGGAGCGGCGACTTCCAGTTCCCCCGGACCTGCCCCCGAACTGAGGCGAATATCGGTTTCGGAGACGGTCAGGGGCGCGTCGCCCCGGTTGCGAATGCGGGCCACGACGTGCAATCGCTCTCCCCCCTCCCCCAGGAAGGCCTGGGTGACCTCCACGGAGGCCCAGGCGACGGCCGCGGGGGGCGGCGTGTAGGGGAGGGAGAAGCGGACCCGCAGGGAAGAGGCTGCCTGGAGGCCGAACACCCAGATGAGGGACGGCCCGGCCACAGCCTCGGGGAGGACGTACGCCGCGGTCCCGCTGGCCCGTTCGCCCGGCGGAATCTCCGCCGGGAGAGGGCCGTACTTCCCCCGCGAAGCCAGCGACGGGAAGGGGGAAAACCGATTCCCCACCCCGTCCCGGATTTCCATCACCAGCCCGGCCGTGGAGAGCGGGGTTGCGCCGGTGTTTTCCACCGTGAATTCCACAAAGTAGGCCACGGCTCCCGCCGGAAGGCCCTCACCCCCCCGTTCGGCGTGCCCTTCCAGCACGGTTACCCGGACCTCGCCGACCTGGACCGGCTGCTGCGGGCCGATCGGCGGCTCCGCTTCGGGCGTCGGCTCTATCTGGCCCGCGAAGTCGGCCTCCACGACGGGCCACTCTTCCTTCCCCAGCAGGATGAGCGTCAGGCCGGGGCGGGACTGGGCAAGAGGCCCTTCGTCCCCGGCTGGGACGCGGCTCTGCCGGGAGACGCGGAAAATCCGCTGGGTCCCGTCGGAGAGTTCCAGCGTCAGTTCCCCCTGGAGGGCGGACATCAGGGCCTGGTTCTCCCGGGTGTCCGGCAACCCCAGGACGTAGTTGACCACGGTGCCGTTGAGCCAGAGGGCGGCGTTCTCCGCGGGGCCGGGGGCCTGCCAGTCCTGCCGGACAGGGTAGACCGGGAAGGACCGCTCCCCAACAGTCAGCCGGACCGGGAGGGGAAGGAGGACCTGAGCGTTGCCGATCTCCACGACGGGAAGCGCGGGAGCGGGAATAGGGCTCAGGCCCGGCGCGACGCGGGTAATGCGAAGGGGGATCCCTTCCGGACGGCCGGGGAAGAGGACCGGTCGCAGGGCCAGCAGGACCAGCAGGGTCACCAACAATATGGCCAGCCCGGTGGCTCCCAGCCAGAGGGCCGTGGGAGGAAGGCGGGAAGGTAGATGGCCAGAGCGCACCGTCAACCTGCGCTGGGGCTGTTCGGCGGGCCGAACTGCGGGTTCGGGTTGGTCGGACATCGCCCTATCCTACGGGAAGGCGGGGGGGATACGAATATAAACGCTGGCGCTCTTCCCGTCAACAATCCGGTTGACCCCCAGGTAGGGGACGCTGATGCGGATCCCGCCGCGGACGCTCAGGGTGGTCTCCAGCCGCCCGTTCTCGTCCGTTGTTCCCTCACCGACCCGTTCGTCGGCGAGGGTGTCGTAGAAGAGCACCCGCAGGCCCATCACCCCCTCCCCGGCCCCTGGAGCCCGGTCGTTGTTGACGTCGTAGTAGACGACCAGAGTGACCGGGACAAAGCGGGGGGCCGGCGTCGCTTCGGCGGCCGGCGGGGCCGGCGTGGAGAGCAGGCGGACGGAGAGTTCCGCCTGAGCGGTGGGGGTTGGCGTGGGCTGCGGCGAGATGAAGGTCTCCGGGGTCGGCGTCCAATCTTTGGGGACCGGGGTATGGGTCGGCCGGGGCGTTGCCGTCGGCGCGGGGGTGGGCAGCCCGGGGACCTCCACGGTGCAGCGCAGGCTGTAGGTGCTGTTCTGCACTTCGGAGTACGGGAACCGGCCCCCGTGGCCGACCAGGACGTAGAGCCACCCCTCGTAGGTGGAGAGGTAGGAGATCCGGCTGCGGTAGTCCCCTGGCGTCACGTCGTCGTTGCCGCCCAGGCCGTTGCGGCTGGCGTCGTAGAGGATGATGTTGGTATCCAGGCCGGGGGCCAGGTTCAGCGTCTCGCAGGTGTAGAGGAGGCCGGGCTTCACCCAGAGTTTGTAGAAATCGTTGTCCTCGGCCGCTCCGCCCAGGGGAACAAAGTTCAGGTTGTCGTAGGCGAGCCCGGTGGCGATGGTCGCCGCGTGGTCAAAGTCGTAGTTGGGCTCAAAGCGGTCCGGCGTGCCGGGCGGAGCCTGGGTAGGAACTGGCGTCGGTGTGGGGGTTGGGGTCGGCGTGGAGGTGGGGCCCGGCGTCGGAGTCGGCGTCGCCGCGATCTGGAAGACGTCCAGGACGTATTCAGCGCTCAACATCGTCGTCGTTGCCGGGCCGGAGGGCTGAACCTCCACATAGTAGAGAGGCCCGTAGGCCAGCCAGGTCGTTTCCGCGTACGTGGCGGAGGAACTGCTGCTGGTGAGATAGGCCCGACCCTGGTCGTAGATGACCAACCGCAGGAGCAGCGCGCCGCTCCCGCCAATATGCAGCGTCGCGCGGTAGTTCAACCCAGGCGTCACCGTCACGGAGAAGAAGTCCGTTTCGGTGATGGGCTGGTTGGAGACCACACCGTAGGCGGTTCCGGGCATCGGGAGGGGGTTGGCCTGATCAAAGGTGTTGTTCGGCTCGGATTCCGAAACCTGCGTCAGCGGAGCAGCGATGGAGAGGAAATAGACCAGCAGGGTCAGCAGCAGAACCATCCCTCCGATGCCCAGCAACCGGAACCGGAGGCGCCGCCACAGAGGGGCCTCTCTGTCAGCAGTTCGGAACGCCGGCATTTTTCCTCCCTGCGGGGTTCGGAAACCAGCCGTCCGAAGCCCCCGATCGTTTTGATTTTACCGCAAAATCGGGATCTTTGCAACGCCGCGCTGTACGCCACCTCACTCTGCCGCGCCGAACAGATAGGCCTCCACTTCCGCCAGCCGTTCTATGCCCTTCACCTCATAGGGAAGCAGCGGGATTTCCACCAGCGTCAGGCGGCCATCCAGGTCCTCCCGCAACTGCTGGAGATAGACCTGCTGCATCTCCCAGCGCCGTCGGTGGAACTCGCAGTCGGGGTTCCGGATGACATCGTTGACGATGAGGTAGCGGACCGTCAGGCCGTGGCGGCGGAGGTCCCGCAGAACCCGACGGCTCTGATAAACGCCCAGCGCCTCCGGAATGGTGACCAGAATGAATTCCACGTTCTGGGGATCGGTGAAGAAGCGGACGGTCTGTTCGGAGAGTTGCTTCCAGCTCTCTATGATCTCAATGAACGGGGTGCGGGAGAGCCGGAGGGTGTCCCGAACCTCCAGGTAGACCCGCGGCGCGACCCGCAGATGCTCCAGAAACCGCTGGGGAAGCCCCAGAAGGCGCAGGGTGTCCCCCGCCGGCGCGGTGTCCCAGACGACCAGGTCGTAGCGCTGGTCCCGGACGCGCTCCAGGATGTAGTCCAGCATGAACTCCTCCTGGATGCCTGGCGCCATCGCGACGTAGTCCACCACCTCGTCGTAGGGGAGGTCCACCAGCGCGGAGGCGGCGGCGTAGACCTCCGGTCCGAATTTCTCCTTCCAGCGGCGCATCACCTCGTCCGGGTCTATCTCCAGGCCGTAGAGGTTCTCCACGCCAGGGATGGGTTGCTCCGTCGGGCCGATCTCCGCCTCAAAGATGTCGGAGAGAGAGGGGGTCAGGTCGCTGGAGATGATGAGGGTTCTCAGCCCTCGGCGGGCGAAGTGGAGGGCCGTCGCGGCCGAGGAAGTGGTCTTCCCCACCCCGCCCTTGCCCCCAAACATCAGGACCCGTCGGGGGGTCCGGTCCAGTTCGCTCAGGTTCGCACCCATCACCGACGCACCACGCACAGGATCTGGCCGACGCGGATCTGGTAATCGGGCCCAATGCCGTTCAGGGCGGCCAGTTCCTCCACGGTCATCCCGAAACGGCGGGCAATGGAGTACAGCGTATCGCCCGGCTGGACGTAGTAGCCGTACGCCGCGCAGCCGGAGGAGACCGGGATCAGGACCATCGTCCCGGCCCGCACCTGGCCGGGGTCGGGAAGGCCGCTGGCGGCGGCGATGGCGTCTGCGGTTGTCCCGAAGCGCAGGCCGATGCGGAAGAGGTTCTCCCCCCGCTGAACGATGTAGTAGATGCCCCGACCGCCCGGCACTGGCGTCGGCGGGACAACGACGGTGGGCGGAGGAGGTGGAGTGAGGAGCGGGGCAGTGGTGGGGGTCGCAGGAAGCGGGATTCCCGCCGCACCGGCTTCGGAGACGGTGATCAGTCCGGCGGCAGGCGGGGCAACGTCCACCGGGCTCCCGTCGGCTTTCTGGGCGCCGATATGGATCATCTGCACGGAAGCCATCCCCGGCGCGATGGCCCGAAGCGTGAGCGTCGCCACCACCCCGCTGGTGGGGAGGTTGGCCCCCGGCTCCCGCGCGGCCTGGAGGGCGACGCGGTTATCGGCGACCTCGTTGACGAAGGGGATGCTGAAGAGGTCCCCCAGGGCTACCTGGACCCCCTCCTCGTCGGGCAGGGCATCCTCCACCCGGACGACGGTTCCCGGCTCCAGAAGGATCTCCAGGGAAAGGCTGGTGATTTCCCCGAAACCGCTGGCCCAGACGCGGACGGCGGCGGTCTCTCCGACGGTGAGGGAGACGGTCGGCGGGTCCAGGTAGACCGTGGGGGGAGATTCGCCTGTGGGCACGGCCACCGCCGGGCTCAACTCAAAGGGCACCAGGGGGGTCACTGGCGGGGGGAGTTCCTCCAGGGTCGGGGTGGGCGTGGGGCCCGGCGCTGCCCCCCCGCAACTGATCAAAAGCGGTATCAGGATCCCCATCGGGAGGAAGAGTTTCCAGCGCATCAGTGTCTCTCCGGTTTGGTTCGGAAGATCGGGCCAATGCAAGATGAATCCTGCGCTACGCCTACCGGTCAAAATAGATGGATTTGCCGGTCGCGGAGAGGGGAATGCCCATCACCACGTCGGCGTCTATCATGCCCATCGCCCGGGCGACCGCGCCCACGCGGTACATCACCCGGTTATCCACGTTGAGCAGGCTGGCGGTCTTCACCGCGGAGCCGATGGCGATGCCCAGGTCCAGCAGCCGCATCGCACACTGCGGCCCGCGGAATTCCCCTTCCACCGTGTTGGGTTGAACGCAGGTCGGGCTTCCACAGGCGGCGCAGTTCAACCCCACCACGCGAGCATCCCTCAGCCCGATCAGCAGGACAGCCTCAGAGTTGAGAACGTTTCTCCCGTCCCGGTCAAAGTTGCGCTTACCGGTCCGCTCGCCGTAGGCGATCATCTCCTCGCCCAGACGGCGCAGTTCCTCCCCTTCCACGATCTTGATGGCCAGGAAGTCCTGGCCGACGGCCTTGGGGGCCGTGCGCGCGGAGATGGCCATCAGTTCGGCAACGATACGCAGGCTCATGTTTCCTCCTCCAGGATGTAGTCGTAGGTGACCTCGGTCGTCTCCGAAAGCGACGCGCTCACGGAGCAGTAGCGGTTTTGGGAAAGTTCTATGGCGTCCCGCACGGCCTTCTCGCTGAGCCCACGGCCGCGCAGCCGGTAGGTCAGGTGGATCCGGGTGAATTTCCACGGCGGGTCGGGCTGCTGTTCCCCGGAGATTTCTATCTCCAGGCCGGTGAGGGGCTGCCGCTTTCGGGTGAGGATGTTCACCACGTCGTAGGCCGTGCATCCCCCCAGCGCAACCAGCAGCAGGTCCGACGGCTTCATCCCGATGCCGTTCTCCTCGTCCGGAGCGGAGAGGACCACCGAGTGTCGGGTGGAGTCCACTCCGACGAACTGGAATTTCTCCAGCCACCTGATTCGTGCCGTGCCCATTTAACCTCCCAGCAGCCTGCGGAACTGACGCGCGGTCCCTACGGCCTGCCCGCGCCAGTGGTTGTTCATATAGACAAGGGTGAGCGATGCCTGCTCGTCCAGTTGGCGGATCTTCGGCACCCATTCCATCAGTTCTTCGTCGGTGTAGGCGTAGTCGTATCGCTCCCAGGCCTCCTCGTGCTCCCACCATTTGGCCGCGTTGCGGCCGTGAAAGCGGACGTAGGCGATCGGCCCCGTCGCCACCGCTATCGGCGGGATCAGCCCCCGCAGTCGGGGCTGGTCCACGCAGCAGAAGCCCATCTGCAGAGACTGCAGTTCCTCAAAGGTGCGCCGGGAAATCCAGTCCCTGGACCGAAACTCCACGACCAGGGGGAGGTCGCCGAAGCCCTCCCTCAGCCGCCGCAGGTAGGCCCGGTTCTCCGGGGTGGCGTGGAAGGAGTAGGGAAATTGAAGCAGGACGCAGGCGAACTTCTCCCGCTCCCGAAGGGGCGTCAGCGCGTCCACAAACTGACGGATCAGCGGCTCCGGCTCCTCCCGTTTGTGGGTGATGTCCTGAAAGGCCTTGAGGGAGAAGAGAAAGCCCTCCGGGACTTTGTCCCCCATCCGCGCCAGCGTCCGGGGGTCCGGGATGCGGTAGAACGAAAAATCCAGTTCACAGGTGGGGAACTCCCGCGCGTAGAAGGCGAGCCACTCCGAGCGCGGGAGGTCCGGCGGGTAGACGGGCCCCACCCAGTCGCTGTAACTGAAGCCGCTGGTGCCGATCAGAACAGTCATCCGCTTTCTGGTGAGCGCAGATCCTGCGATAACGGGCCGGCGTCCTGCGAGACGATCAGGACCCCTGCCCCGTTGATGCGTCCCTCCTTGAGGGCCCGGAGGGCGTCGTTGGCCGCCTCCAGCGGGAAGGTCTGAACGGTGGGCCGGACGGGAGCCTCCGCCGCCAGGCGGAGGAACTCCTCCGCGTCCTGCCGGGTGAAGTTGGCCACGCTCCGGACCGTCCGCTCCCAGTAGAGGTACCGGTCGTAGTCCAGTTCGGGGATCGGGGTCATCGTGACGCCCGCCAGGGCCAGGGTGCCGCCCCGCTCCAGGACCCGCAGGGCCTCCCGGACCAGCCAGCCAGCAGGGGCGAAGAGGATCCCGGCGTGAACGGGGGCCGGGGGGTCGTCCTGGGCGCTCCCGGCCCAGGCGGCCCCCAGTTCCCGCGCCAGGCGCCGGTGTTCCTCGCTGCGGGTGAAGACGAAGACCTCGCAGCCCATATGTCGGGCGACCTGGAGAGTCAGATGGGCCGAGGCGCCGAACCCCCACATCCCCAGCCGCTGCCCCGGCCGGACCTCGCTGAGCCGGAGGGCCCGGTAGCCGATGATCCCTGCGCAGAGGAGCGGCGCGGCCTCCACGTCGGAGAGCCCATCGGGGAGGGGATAGGCGAAGGCCTCCGGAACCACCACCGCCTCCGCGTAGCCGCCGTCGGCGTGGAGGCCGGTGAAGCGAGCCTCCCGGCAGAGGTTCTCCCGCCCGCTCCGGCAGAATTCGCAGGCGCCGCAGGTGGAATAGAGCCAGGGCACCCCCACCCGCTGGCCAACGGCGAAGCGGGCGACCCCCTCTCCCACGGCATCCACCACGCCGACGATCTGATGCCCCGGAACGACGGGGAGTTTGGGGAGAGATAGATCCCCCTCCACAGTGTGGAGGTCGGTGTGGCAGACGCCGCAGACGCGGACCTGTAGCCGAACCTCTCCGGGTCCGGGGAGGGGCAAAGGCAGGTCCGTCATTTCCAGCGGGCCCTCTTCCACAGGCCGGGGCCGAAAGAGCACCATCGCTTTCATCGGGCCATCCTCCGGGAGACGTCTCCATTATACGATAAGTAGGCCATAAGTCAAAGGGAGACGCCTGGAACCTGCTTCCCGATTGCCAGAACGGCAAAAGTATGTTATAATTGTTGGGAGCGCTCCCAAAAACGAGGAATTCCAGAGGAGAGCAGGAGAGTTTATGGGCATCACGCTGGAAGAAGTTGCCCGATTGGCAGGAGTCTCGCGATCCACCGTCTCGCGAGTTGTCAACAACCACCCGAACGTCCGGCCGGAGGTTCGGAAACGGGTATGGGAGGTCATCCGGCAGGTGGGATATCAGCCCCACGCGGCCGCCCGCAGCCTGGTGACCAACCGAACCCAGGTTCTCGGCCTGGTCATCCCGCGGGGGCTGGTCACGCTCTTCTCGGACCCCTTCTTCCCCATCCTGATCCGGGGCGTTGCGGACGTCTGCACAGCCCACCGGTATTACCTGATGCTCTCGTTCTTCAGCGATCCCACCCATCAGGAAGAACTGTACCGGCGAGCGCTGCGCAGTCGGCTGCTGGACGGGGTCATTCTCTCCGGCGCGCCTCTGGACGACCCCCTGGTTCCCTGGCTCCTGCAGGATAATACTCCCTTCGTGGTCGCGGGCCGGTATCCTGATGACCGGGTTACCTATGTGGACGTGGATAACATCGGGGGCGCCCGAATGGCTGTTGAGCACCTCCTGCGGATGGGCCACCGCCGCATTGCGACCATCACCGGCCCGATGACAATGATGGCGGGACGGGACCGGCTGGACGGATACCGGCAGGCCCTGCTCTCGCGGGGGATCCCGGTGGACGAAGCGCTGATCGCGGAGGGCGATTTCACGGAGGAAGGGGCCCGGGTCGCCATGCAGCGCCTGCTGCCCCACCGGCCCACCGCGGTCTTCGTCGCCAGCGATACGATGGCCGTTGGCGCGATGCGGGCGATCCGGGAAGCCAACCTTCGGATTCCGGAAGATGTGGCCATTGTCGGGTTTGACGACCTCCCCATCGCCTCCGCCGTAGACCCCCCACTGACGACCGTTCGCCAGCCGATAGAGCGAATGGGAGCGATGGCCGCGGAAATGCTCATCGGCCTGCTGGAGGGAACGGTCACCGGCCCCCACCACGTCATCCTGCCCACTCAGTTGATCGTGCGCGCGTCCTGCGGTTCCCTGCTGTAAAAAGCAGGCGCCGTCGGGAATTGGTGTGCTCCGCCGGCTCGGTCCTCTCAAACCGGCAACAACGGATCGGGGGCTTCCGGGAGCCCCCTGCATACCCCCACGCGGCATAGATGCCGATGCCCGACCCACAAGGGCCGATAGGGCCGACCGGAGAGGCAATCGGTAAGCCGCCTGTATCTGGGCCTTCAACACAGTACCTGGCGCATTTGGGCAACCGTTCCCTCGCGCGAACCAATCGCTGCGATAGCAACAGAGAACCCCCTGGCCGGCCTGCGGGGCCAGCGCCTCCCCTACTGTGCCAACCCGGAGGTCTACGCCCGGCCGCAGGGGGACAGGTGACGGTCACCTTCAAGGTGACCGTCACCTGACCGATCAGAAATTCCGCAGCACCAGCGGCAGGTAGACCCCGTAGCGCACGATGCCGCCAACCCAGAAGCCGCCGGTCAGGGTGTAGCCCCCGCCGGAGAGGACTCCCGCATCCGGCTGGCCGATGGTGCCGCCCAGCGCGTAGCCCCCGCCCGTGCTCCAGGTATAGCCCCCGCCGTCCACCGTGTTCCAGGTCAGGTCGTAGCCGCCGCCGGTCTGGGCCAGGGCGGCGGGAGCCAGGAGGGCAAGCAGGGTGATGAGCAGTAAAACGTGAAAAGGGAAACGTGAAGCGTTCATCGCCGCCCTCCTACCAGGAGACCTCCACCGTGCGCACGGTGGCGACCCAGCGGATGGTCTCGTTGTTGCCTTTGACCTGGATGAAGAGCGCGTCGTGGGCGTCGCTGGCCACAGCCTGCACATCCCAGGCGGTGTCGTCCTCGCCGAGGACCGTCACCGAAGGCGTGCCGATGAAACTGACGGTGCCACCGACGTTCTCCACAACGCCCCGGATGTAATACCCGGCGGACTCGCCAGCCTGGGTGCGTCCCACCACCAGGGCGTCAAAGGCCAGGGTGCGGCCCTGGGCGATGGTGAGGAACTGAGAGGGAGTATCGTTGCCGTTGAGGTACAGGTCGTACCAGGTGCCCGCGGTGCACGTTTGCTCAATGCGCATCACGTAAAGCGAGGTCTGGGCATCGCCGGTAGCGGCAAAGCGCCCGCTGGCATAAGCCATCTCCCCGTAATGGGTGGCTGAGGCTCTGTAGCCGCCTGGCACAGTAGCAAACTCACCACTGGCGGTATTGATTCGCCCCCCGCCGATTGTGGAATCATGCCCGCTGGCAACGTTCCACTCACCCCCACCAATAGTAGCGCCATAGCCACTGGCATGGTTGTCATACCCTCCGCCAACAGTCGCATAAGCCCTGTCGCTGGTTGTCCCCGCGTTGTCACCAGCCTGATTATGCGCGCCTCCACCCACCGTGCCCAGGCCGTCTGTCACACGGTTGATGGCACCGCTGGCCCCTCCACCACCGATAGTTGCGCCTGTTACGCCAGCAGTCACGCTATTGCCGCTGTAGCCGCCGATGAGGTTGGGACTGGTACCGTTCTGCTGGGTCCACAGGCCGGGCAGCGCCAGCGCGTAAGGCGCCGGGGTCAGCGGCTGGCGCGGGTCGAGAACGGTGTAGTCACCGCTCCCCGCCGGGCAGCGCACCCGGACGCGCAGCCAGCGCGCGTCGCCCTGGAAAGCATCTGCACCAAAATCCAGATCGGGAATGGTGAAGAGACCATTGCTCACGCTGACGTTGGTTTTTTCTTGGTTAGTACCAATCTGACTGCCCTCGGTGGCGGCATCCCACAGGCTAAACAAAAAGTCGCAGGTGCCGTTGTAAGGGGTGCCATCTTTCTTGAGTTGACCCTGGTAGGTAAAGGCCGTACCCATAAGAGCCTGAATGCCCACGCTCTCCTGCGGCTGTACTCCCTCTCCCGGCGGCTCCCGCCCCCGGGCGGCGGGCCCGC
>DAOUBO010000348.1:0-7669 GCA_034432695.1 Anaerolineae bacterium
GGTGGCGGGTTCGGATAAAGACCGCGCGCCAGGGAGGCAGTAATGCTGGAAAGTTATTTTGAGTTTCTGGATTCCGGCGAAATTCGCATCAGGGGCACCCGAATTGGTCTGGAGATCGTCCTTCGGGATTACCTGGAGGGCGCCAGCCCGGAGGAAATTGTCCTGCGGTATCCCACCCTGTCTCTGGAACAGGTTCACGCCGCGATCCTCTACTATTTGCGAAATCGGGAAAGGGTGCATCAGTATCTTCAGGAGTGCTGGCAACAGGGCGAGGAGGCCTGGCGCCAGCAGCAGCGTGCTCCTTCCGAGTTCGTGCGCGCTCTGCGGAAGCGCCTGGAGGAACACCGACGGCTGAGCGAGCAGGCGATGGGGATGCCTGTGTCAGCGATCGTCCGATGAACCGTCCGCGGTTTTTGCTGGATGAGCATATTCCGAGGGCTGTTCAGCGCCAGTTGCGGCGGAGGGATATGCGTGTTGAAGTTCTGGCCGTGGGAGACCCTGGGGCGCCTCCGTCGGGCACGCCGGATCCGGAAATCCTGGAGTGGATTGAGGAGCACGGCTACATCCTGGTTACGGAGAACCGCCGCACGCTACCGGCTTACCTGAGTGCCCACTTTGAGGCAGGTCGGCACATCCCTGGGCTTTTCTGGCTGCGCCCTGGAACCACGATCGGAGAGGTGGTGGAAGAACTCCACCTGATCTGGCAACTGTGTGCGGCCGAAGAATTTCTGGACCGCGCGCTGTATCTACCCCTTTGACGGGAGGAGCGTGATGACCACCAGTCGTACCCTGGGCCTGATTCTCGTCATCGGAGGCGTCGTCCTCTGCACCCTGATCGCTGCGATCGGCCTGACCTCCGCGCAGACGACCGGCGGGCGGGTGCTGGGCGCGGTCTTCGGGGCGCTGCTGGGTGCCCCGATGGTCGCGGTGGGGGCGTTCATCCTCATCCGGGGCCAGCAGGAGGCGCGGGAACTGGCCGTCGTGGAGCAGCAGAAGAAACTCCTGGGGATGGTGCGCGCCCAGGGCCGGGTCAACATCGCCGAGGCCGCCCTGGAACTGCGGGTCAGCCGGGATACCGTCCGGGAGTGGGTCTACGACTTGGTCAACAAGGGGCTGTTCACCGGCTACATCAACTGGGACCAGGGCGACCTCATCTCGGTGGACGCGGCCCAGATGCGGACCAACAAGTGTCCCCACTGCGGCGGCGAACTGGAACTGGCGGGCAAGGGTGTGGTCCGCTGCCCGTACTGCGGGACGGAGATATTCCTGTAGCATGTCGCATGGCGCAGGGAGCATTGTGCGCCCTGCGACCTGCGACCTGTAAGAATCTAAAGGAGGAATCAGCATGAGCGACCTGTATCAGCGAGTCAGCGAGGCCCGCACCGGGTTGGAGAAGTTGCTGGGGCAGATCCCCGGATACAAGGGCTACAAAGAGAAGGAGATGCGCCGGGAGTCGGATAAACTCCTGCGCGAGGCCGTGGCGAACCGGATGCGGGCTCACCTGCGCCGGATGCAGGGCCTGCAACGACGGCTCATCGGTGCTGGCCGCCTGGAGTACCTGGACGACCTGGGCGTCGCCGTCACCCAGCTCCAGACCTTCATTGACCGGGTCTGGCGGGCCACCTACGGCTACAGCGGCCTCTTTGACGCCGTCCGCGTCCGGGAGGAGGAACTGGATCGTCTCTACGACTTTGACCACCGGCTCCTGGAGTACGGGGACCGGCTCGCGACGGCTCTGGATGCTGTAGAGACCGCCATCCCTTCGGGCGAAGGGCTGGCCGAGGCCCTGCGCGCCGTCCAGAGCCTCTGCGCCGAGGCCAACGACACCTTCAGCATGCGGGAGGAGGTCATCCTGAGCGGCCCCCAGGCCGCCGGGTGAAGCGATACCCGATGAGCGAATACGCGATACGCGATAAGCGATACGCGATACGCGAATAAGGAGGAACAATGGCACGGATTTTTGACATCATTGAACTGCCGGATGAGATGGCCGGCGACATCGTCCGGCGCTTCCCGGAGCAGGGTTCCGGGGACTTCCGCATCGGCTCTCAGGTCATCGTCCGGGAGAGCCAGGTTGCCGTTTTCTTCCGGGACGGGAAGGCGCTGGACGTCTTCGGGCCAGGGCGGCATACCATCACCACGGCGAACATCCCCTTGCTGGTCAACCTCATCGGCAAGGCGTTCTCCGATCGGACGCCGTTCACGGCGGAGGTCTACTTCGTCTCCACGCGGGAGTTCCTGGACCTGAAGTGGGGGACGCCGGAGCCCATCACCATCCGGGACGCCGTCCTGCGGATGGCCCGTCTGCGGGCGTTCGGGACGTTTGCCATACAGGTTGCCGAGCCGCAACTCTTCGTCAACCAGATTGTTGGCGCGCAGCGGCTCTACCGCACGGCGGACATTGAGCGGTTCCTGCGCAGCATCATCGTCACCAAACTGACGGACCTGCTGGGGGAGTTGGGCCGCTCCATCCTGGACATCCCGGCGATGGTGGAGGAACTGGCCGCGGGCGTGGCGGCTAAAGCGGAGCCAGACTTCGCCGCGCGAGGGCTGCTCCTCAAGTCCGTCTACATTGAATCCATCAGCCCGACGGAGGAGACGGCCAAAGCGATTGACCAGGCGGCGGCGATGGGCGCCATCGGCGACATGGATGCCTACCTGAAATACCAGGCGGCGCTGGGGATGCGGGAGGCGGCCCAGCAGGGTGGGGCTGGCGGCCTGACCGGTGCCGGAGTCGGCCTGGGGGCCGGCGCAGCGATGGGCATCACTATGGCCCAGATGATGGGGCAGGCCATGCAGAAGCCCGCCGAGCCCGCAGCGGCGGCGCCAGCGGCCCCGAAGACCCCGCAGACTGTGGAGGAGATCCAGGCGCTCCTGGACAACCTGGATGCCCAATTGGCCAGCGGGGCCATCTCCGAGGCGACCTATCAGAAACTCTACGCCAGGTGGGAGGCGAAACTGAAGGAACTGCAGGGGAAGTAGGGGGCCCCCTGCGTGTCTCGGCCGACCGTGCCGCCCGGTGCATCGTGCGCGCGCTCGGTTTCGCAGCTCTTCGGGCGTTCCATCTCCTGCGGGTTGGATGACTTTGGGGCGACGCGCGTTGTTCCGCGCGATACCGTTTCTTGCCATGAAACCAGGGGGATGGGGTGATGGGATCACCGCATCCCCCTTTGTCTGGTTATGCCATTTGCCGGAGTTGGTCAACAGTGCTATACTGCAGAAGCGGAGATCGTTTTGGACAAGGAGGCCCAGATGATGGATACCAGCATTGACCAGATTGTTGCGCGAGAAGTGCTGGATTCGCGGGGAAATCCCACGGTGGAGGTGGAGGTGGTCCTCGCGGATGGCTCCTGGGGGCGGGCGGCTGTTCCTTCGGGGGCGTCCACCGGGGCTCACGAGGCGCTGGAACTGCGGGACGAGGACCCCGATCGCTACGGCGGCAAAGGGGTGCTGAAGGCCGTTCAGAATGTGAACGAACTGATCGCCGACGAACTCTTCGGCTGGGATGCGACGGATCAGATGGGGATTGACGCGCGTCTTCTGGAACTGGACGGCACCCCCAACAAGGAGCGGCTGGGCGCCAACGCCATTTTGGGCGTCTCGCTGGCGGTGGCCCACGCGGCCGCCAACGCCCTCCGTCTCCCCCTCTACCGCTACATCGGCGGCGTCTATGCCCACGTCCTGCCGGTGCCGCTGATGAACATCCTCAACGGTGGCAAACACGCGGTGGACGGCCCCGACCTGCAGGAGTTCATGATTGCCCCTGTCGGCGCGCCGACCTTCGCTGAGGCGCTGCGGTGGGGGAGCGAGGTCTACCACGCGCTCAAGGCTGTCCTCAAAAAGCGCGGCTACGCCACCGGTGTCGGCGACGAGGGCGGGTTCGCCCCCAGCCTGAAGACCAACGAGGAGGCCATAGAGGTCATTCTGGAAGCGATCGGGAAGGCCGGATACCAGCCCGGGGAGCAGATTTTCCTCGCTCTGGATCCTGCCGCCAGCGAGTTCTACGAGGACGGTCGCTACGTCCTGAAGAAAGAGGGCCGCACGCTGACTGGCGCCGAGATGGTGGACTTCTACGCCGCATGGGTGGAGAAGTACCCCATCATTAGCATTGAGGATGGGCTGGCGGAGGACGACTGGGAGAGTTGGGCGCTGATGACCCGCCGCCTGGGCGACCGCATCCAGATTGTCGGCGATGACCTGCTGGTGACCAACGTGGAACGCATCCGGCGGGCCATCCGGGAGGGCTCCTGCAACGCTCTGCTCTGCAAGGTCAACCAGATCGGAACCCTCACCGAGGCCATCGCCGCTGTCCAGATGGCCCAGCGGGCCGGATGGGGGGTCATCGTCTCCCACCGCTCCGGCGAAACGGAGGACGCGACTATCGCCGATCTGGCGGTGGCGTTGAACGTGGGGCAGATCAAGACCGGCGCGCCCTGCCGTTCCGAGCGGGTTGCCAAATACAACCAGTTGCTGCGGATTGAGGAGGAACTGGGCGACCAGGCCCGCTACGCTGGGATGAGCGCGTTTGCCCACGTCCCGCACTGGCGGTAACCTGTCTCTGGCCGGGGAGACCCGGGCATCGCGAAAGGAGGCGCCTTGGAGACCCTAACTATTCCGGTTCCACCCGTTGTTCGTCAGGCGCTGGGCGACCAGGTGCTGACCGAGTTTGTCCCCTGGATGGAGGACCACTTCCGGCAACTCCTTCGCCGGGAGGGGGTTCCCCGGGACGAGTATCGGGCGGTCCTGTCCCGTCTGGATGGCCTGGAGCGGGAAGTGACGCTCCTCCGGGATGAACTGCGGCTCACCCGGACTGAATTGCGGGCCGAGTTCCGGCAGGAGATCGGGGCCTTCCGGGAGGAATTCGGCGAGTTCCAGCGGCAGATGTACGAGCAGCTGGACCGGGTACACAGGCGGATAGATGAACTGAGTGCCCGGGTGGAAGCCCGTCTGGCCGAAATGGACCATCACCTGGAGGTCCGGCTGGACGGGATGAACGCCCGCTGGGAGGCCCGACTGGCCGAGATGGATGCCCGCTGGGAGGCCCGGCTGGCTAAGGTGGACCAGCGACTGGACGAGATGAACGCTCGCTTGGAGGCCCGGCTGGATAAGGTGGACCAGCGGCTGGACGAGATGAACGCTCGCTGGGAGGCCCGGCTGGATAAAATAGACGACCGACTGGACCGGATGTACCAGCAAATGATCGTCCAGACCCGCTGGCTTATTGGGGCCGTGCTGGGCATCGGAACGGTGATCTCAGTTTTGCTTGCCATCGCCCAGTTTACCCCGTAACCAGAGACCTTATGCGCACCAAACTGGTCTGCACGTTGGGGCCGGCCTCGCGAGACCCGGAGGTTATCCGGGGGCTCCTGCAGGCCGGGATGGATGTTGCCCGCATCAACTTTTCCCACGGCGACTGGGAGGCCCACGCCCGAACGATCGCCGCCGTCCGGCGGATTGCACAGGAAGAGGGCCGTCTGGTTGCCATCCTGGGCGACCTCCAGGGCCCGAAACTGCGGGTGGGCGAACTTCCACCGGAGGGTATTGTGCTTCGGGCCGGAGAGGAAGTCGTCCTGTCTCCTTCTCCCTTCAGGCCGGGGTCCCTGCCCGTTCCGCACCCCGAAATTCTGGCCGACCTGGTGGAGGGCCAGCGCATCCTTCTGGACGACGGACAACTGGAACTCCGGGTTGTCCGCCCCGGCCGAAGGCGGGTCCGCTGCCGGGTGGTGGTTGGCGGGCGGTTGACTTCCCATAAAGGGCTGAATCTACCGGGGGCTCCCCTTCGCCTCTCCGCCCTCACGGAGAAGGATCGCCGGGACGTCCGCTTTGCCGTGGAGCAGGGTCTGGATTTCCTGGCCCTCTCCTTTGTCCGGAGTGCACGAGACATTCTGGAACTGCGGGAACTTCTGCGGGAGTGGGGGGCTCCTGACCTCCCCATCGTTGCCAAGATAGAGAAGGCCGAGGCCGTGGCGGCCTTTGAGGAGATTTTAGAGGCGGCCGACGCGGTGATGGTCGCGCGGGGAGATCTGGGGGTGGAAACTTCCCCGGAGGAGGTTCCGTTTCACCAGAAGCGTATTATCCGCCTCTGCAACCGGGTCGGCAAACCGGTCATCACCGCGACCCAGATGCTCCAGACGATGATAGAGCATCCCACGCCGACCCGCGCCGAGGCCTCGGACGTCGCCAACGCAGTCCTGGATGGAACCGACGCGGTGATGCTCTCCGGTGAAACAGCGGTGGGGGCCTATCCGGTTGAGGCAGCCCGGACAATGGTCCGGATTTGCACCAGTGCTGAGGCGCATCTGCGCCCTGGAGCGTTTCTCTACGAGCGGGATTGCCCGACGGCCTCCGTGACCGAGGCCATCAGCCGGGCCACGGTGGAGATCGCCGCCGAGGTGGGCGCGAAGGCCATCCTGACCGCAACAATGTCGGGCACGACGGCGCGGATGGTGGCCCGATACCGTCCTCCCATCCCCATCCTGGCAGCGACCCCGGTCCCCCGAACCCGGATGCGGCTGACGCTGGTCTGGGGGGTGACCCCTGTGCTGGTCCCCTCTTTTGCGACGACCGACGAGATGATGATGCAGATGGTCCGGGCCGCGGTGGAGGCGGGGACCGTGCAAAAGGGGGACCGCGTGGTGCTGACGGCAGGCATTCCCTTTGGCGGGGAGGGCCGCACCAATATGCTCAAGGTGCACGTCGTGGGAGAGGAAGGGGAGGTCTGAGGCTTTTACTCCACCGGCTCCACCACTTGCGGGACGACGTTCACTCCACAATAGGGGCAGATGGCCCAGTGCAGTTGCAGGGGCCGCCGGCAGGAAGGACAGGGTTGCTTGAGGCGGGTGTGGCAGACCGGGCAGAGGATGTAATCCGGCTTCACCCGCGCGCCGCAACCCGGACAGGTCTCCGGCTCCTCAATGGCCTGGAGGAGCGCCTCCTGTTCCAGAGACCGCTCATAGGCCTCCGCCAGTGTCTCCTGGGGGCGGAGCATGAGGTAGACGATGAGGCCGAACAGCGGGATGAGGGCTACCAGCAGGGTAGCGACGATCCAGGCCAAAGCGTCCCGCGAGCGAGAGCGGATATCGCGAAAAGTCCAGATGATGGCCCCACCGTGCAGAGCGGTAAAAACCACCCCGCCGCCCAGGGCCAACCAGAAAACAACCCGTGCGAGAATCTCCACAAGGTTTTCCATTCCTGACTCCTTGAGCAGGTTCGGCTGGCTATTATACCATTCATCCACCGGAAGGGCAACTGAACGAACGGAGGTTTGTGATGGTCGCCGATTTCCGCATTCGTCGTCACCCCATTCTGCCGGTAGAACCCCGACCGACGTTCTCCTTCTTCTGGCAGGGCCAGGAGATGACCGCCTGCGAGGGGGAGACCATCGCCTCGGCCCTCTTCGCCAACGGCGTCCGCATTTTCGGCCACCACCATAAAGACGGCGCGCCCCAGGGCATCTTCTGCGCCAACGGGCAGTGCGCGCAGTGCACCGTCGTCGCCGATGGGCTGCCAGTCAAATCCTGCATGACGCTGGTCCGCCCCGGGATGCGGGTGGAGCCGCTGGAGGGCAAGCCCGCCCTCCCCGACGTCCAGACCGTCCCCCAGATGCGCCCCATAGAGACGGTGGAGGTGGAGTGCCTGATCATCGGCGGCGGCCCGGCGGGCCTCTCCG
>DAOUBO010000349.1:0-2036 GCA_034432695.1 Anaerolineae bacterium
TGCCCTGACCGATTCACAGATAACGTAGCACAGGCTGTTAGCCTGTATGCATGCCTGACGGCCTGCGCTGCGGTCTCTTGCGGCGCTTGCCCAAGGATTCCCTTAGGGGTTTATTAAAACCTTCGTGCCCCTCGTGTCCTTCGTGGTAGATAATGACTTTGCTCTTTCGGAACAACCCCTATTCTCCCGCTTTATGTCCTCATTAATCCCTTTTCTCCAGGAGTCATTCGTCTGTATCATGCCACAAATTGGGTATTACAATGAGCAAAAAGTATGACAATTTGACAATTGGGTAAACAAACGGTATAATGTTATCAAATCAGTTGTGAGGGATGAAATGCGTGCTATAACTCTCACTCAGAAAGGCCAGGTAACCATTCCCAGGGACGTGCGTCGGGCATTGGGTTTGAAGCCGGGAGATCGGGTGCTGATTGCCCTGGATGGCGACCGGGCACTTCTGATGCCGGCCCACCGGAGGTCGCTGGGCCAACTGCGGGGTGCTCTCCCAGCCACAGTTCCCTTCCCGGGCCATCCGCAAATCCGCGAGGAAATCCGCCGCCAGCGCGGGGAGGCGTTGTCGCAGGAGCGCGGGGAATGAATCGGGCATACGTGGATGCCAACGTGATTCTCCGCTTTCTCACCGGTGACCCGCCTCCGATGGCCGAACAGGCCGCCGCTCTGTTCCAGGCAGTAGAGCATGGGGAATTGCGGCTTGTCGTGGATACCAGTGTGCTGGCAGAGGTGGTATGGGTACTCCAATCCTTCTACCGCTATCGGCCTTCTGAGATCGCCCCCGTTCTACGGGAGTTCCTGCTCCAGGACGGGATTGAAGCGGAAGAGAAGGATGTCCTGTTTCAGGCCCTTTCCTTCTACGAACTGAAGAGCGTGGATTTCACCGACGCTCTGGTGGCGGCCCGGATGCGGAAGCGGAGGGCAGAGACGATTTTCAGTTTCGACGAATACTTTGACCGGCTGCCAGACATTCGGCGAGTGCTTCCGGGAGAAGAAATAGGGCGCGGGTGAGTGTGTCTGTGTTCTAACCCTCGGGCTGGGAAATTGCCAGCGAGCCGAATCTATGCTATACTCCCCGCTGGGAGGAAAAATGGTCGGTTACGTCCAGATTGTCCAGCGACTGCCCCAGGAATGGCAGATGACTATGGTGGAACTGGTGGAGGCCGTGGAACGGCAATTGCGGGAACAATTGGCCGTCCGCCGGGAGGATATGGAGGCGCTCTCCACTGAAGTGCGCAAATTGGCCCAGGCTCAGAAGCGCACCGAGGCCAAGGTCGGAGCCCTGGCGGAGGCCCAGGCCCGCACCGACGCCACCGTCCAGGCCCTCGTTCAGGCCCAGGCCCGCACTGACGCCACCGTCCAGGCCCTCGTTCAGGCCCAGGCTCGCACGGAGGAGCGGGTTTCCCGGTTAGAAGAGCGAGTCGCCCGGCTGGAGGAGGCGGTTGCCCGGCTCACCGAGGCCCAGGCCCGCACGGAACAGATGCTCCAGGCGCTCATCGCCACGATGCAGAAATTTGAAGAGCGCCTCCGACGGCTGGAGATCCGCGTGGACCGGATGGACGGGGAACTGCTGGAAATCCGCTACGAGAGACGGGCCACCGCGTACTTTGGCCGGGTCCTGCGCCGGGTGCGGGTGGTGGAGGTGCCCGAACTGCTGGACACCCTGGAAGCCCGCCTGACTCCGGAAGAGGTGGACGAAGTCCTCAACCTGGACCTGCTGGTCGTGGGTCGGCCGAGGCAGCCAGCAACCCCCGAGGGGCCGGAGGTCTGGCTGGCGGTGGAGATTTCGGCAACAGTGGATATGGAGGACGTAGAGCGGGCGGTGGAACGGGCGATAATGCTCCGCAAGGCGGGATATGCCGCTATCCCTGCCGTGGCCGGGCGGGAGGCCACCTCCATCGCCGAGAGGGCTGCTCAGGAACAGGGGGTCCTGCTGGTCCGGGACGGAAGGGCGGACTTCTGGGACCGGGCACTGGCCCGGTGGAGGGAGTAAACTCCCCGGAAATCACAGGCGGCGCGGCGGC
>DAOUBO010000350.1:0-2985 GCA_034432695.1 Anaerolineae bacterium
CGGCTGGATAAGGAAACCTCCGGCCTGATCGTCGTGGCGAAGGACCCGCAGACCCACGCCGCGCTCCAGCGGCTCTTCAAGCGCCGCCAGGTGCGCAAGACCTATGTCGCACTGGTGGACGGACAGGTTCAGCCGCGCGAGGGCATCATTGAGGTCCCCATCGGCCGGGACCCGAAAGTCCGGATGCGGATGACTGTCTCCCGATCGGGCCGCCCGGCGGTGACCCAGTACCGGGTGGTGGAGACGTTCCCCCAGCACACCCTGCTGGAGGTCCGGCCGCACACCGGACGCACCCATCAGATTCGGGTCCATCTGGCCTGGCTGGGGTATCCGGTGGTCGGGGACCGGGTCTACGGCCGCCGCCGCCCAACCCTGCCGCTGGACCGGCACTTCCTCCACGCGCGCGACCTGGCCTTCGTCCACCCGGCAACGGGCCAGAAACTGGCCCTGACGGCCCCCCTGCCGCCGGAACTGGTCGCGGTGTTGAACGAACTGCGCAGGAGAAACGAACCGTAAGCAAGGAGTCACCCTATGGAGATCACCGTCGCAACTGTGCAGATGCAGCCGGTGCTGGGCCAGATGGAGGAGAATCTGGCCAAAATGGGGGAATTCATCCGCCGCATTGCCACGGAGCAGCCGGTGGACCTCATCGTTTTTCCGGAACTGGTGACCACCGGCTACGAAGTGGGGCCCCGGTTTCCCCAGATGGCCCAACTGGTGCCCGGACCCGCCGTCAACATCATCGCCCAGCGGGCCGCGGACTACGGCGTCCACGTCGCCTTTGGGATGGCGACGAAGGAAAAAGTGGAGAGCATCCTCTACAACTCTGCCGTCCTCATCGGACCCGACGGAGAGGTTATCGGCCAGTACAACAAGATCCACCTGCGGGGGGAAGAGCGGATGGCGTTCCGCCCCGGCTACCGCATCCCCGTCTTTGAGACCGATTTCGGCCCCATCGGGCTGATGCTGGGGTGGGACCTGGCCTTCCCGGAGGTGGCCCGCTGCCTGGTTCTGGACGGGGCCCTGCTCCTGGCGGTGCTGGCGAACTGGGAACTCCCCCACCAGGAGGAGTGGCGGGCATATCTGATGGCCCGTGCGCTGGAGAACGCGGTCTTTGTCGCCGCGGCGAACCGGATCGGGGAGGAACCTTCTTACACTTTCTTCGGGCATAGCGCCATTATCGGCCCCACCGGCCGTATCTACGCCATCGCTGAAGAACCGGTGGAGGGCTATGTGGTGGCCCGGCTGAGCCTGGACGAACTCCGGCGCCAGCGGGAGGAGACGCAGATCCTCCAGTGCCGCCAGCCCACGGCCTACCGGGCCATCGTGCGGAAATATTAGCCCTGCGGCTACCCGACGCTTCCCGCGGGAGAGGTCCCGGAGAGGGCTGGAAGCGCCGCCTGCAGTGTGCCGGGCACTTCCGGAAGTGCCCGGTACAGCGACGACGGGGATTCGGTGAAAAATGAGACGTCCATTGCGTGATGTTCTGCTTGTCCTGCTGGGAAGCCTCCTGATGGCCCTGCCGCTGGGATGCCGCCCGGGGGAGCCGCCCGTGGAGGGGACGCCGGCCCAGCCCGTCCAGACCATCGTCAACATCGGCTCGGATACGCTGGTCAACCTGGCTCTGGCCTGGGCGGAAGCATATATGAGCCTCCATCCGGAGGTCCGCATCTCCGTGACGGGAGGTGGGTCGGGGACGGGGATCGCCGCGCTCATCAACGGGACGGCCGATATCGCCAACGCCTCGCGGGCGATGAAACCGGAGGAGATAGAACTGGCGAAAGCCAATGGCATCACGCCGGTGGAGTTTACCGTCGCTCTGGACGCGATCGCCGTCGTCGTCCACCCCTCCAACCCCGTGGATCGGCTCACGATCTCCCAGATCTCCGCCATCTATACGGGAAAAATCACGAACTGGAGCCAGGTGGGCGGGGAGGACCGCCCCATCGTCCTTCTTTCCCGTGAGTCCAACTCCGGGACGTATATGTACTTCCTGGAGCACGTCGTCCGGATGGGAGACCCCAAAAGCGACCTCCTGTTCTCCCCGGAGACGCTCCTGATGCCCTCATCGGAGGGAATCAGCGCGGAGATTCGCCAGAACCCCAACGCCATCGGCTACGACGGTCTGGGATACGTCACGCCGGACCAGAAGGTCATCGCAGTGGGCGTAGACGAGGGAGGGCCGTTTGTTCTCCCGTCGGTGGAGACGGTCAACGACGGCTCGTACCCCATTTCCCGGCCGCTGTATATGTACACAGCGGGAGAGCCTCAGGGCGTTGTGCGGGACTACATAGAGTGGATTCTGACCGAGGGGCAGGCCATCGTGCCGACCCTGGGATTTGTTCCCCTGAGATGAACCGGGCAGCAGCGATCAAGATCGCTCCTTCCATCCTGGCGGCGGATGCCGCCCGGCTGGCCGACGCGGTGGCCGAAGCTGAGGCGGCTGGGGCCGATGTGATCCACGTGGACGTGATGGACGGGCAGTTTGTCCCGAACATCACGGTGGGGCCATTCGTGGTGGCCGCTCTGCGTCGGGTCACGCGGCTCCCGCTGGACGTTCACCTGATGATCGTCCAGCCGGAGCGCCATATTCGGGCCTTCGCCGAGGCAGGCGCCAATTACCTCACTGTTCAGGTAGAGGCCTGTGTCCATCTCCACCGGGTGCTCCAGAACATCCGCTCTCTGGGGGTACGGGCAGGAGTGGCCCTGAATCCGGCCACCCCACCGGTGATGATCAGCCAGGTCCTGCAGGATGTGGACCTGGTGCTGGTGATGACGGTCAACCCTGGCTTTGGGGGGCAGACCTTCATCCCGGGGATGGCGGCGAAGATCGCCGAGGTGCGTCGGATGCTGGACGAGGCGGAGAGTCTGGCGGAACTGGAGGTAGACGGGGGCATCAACCCTCAGACGGCGCCGCTGGTCGTTCGTGCGGGGGCCCGAATGCTGGTGGCTGGACAGGCGGTCTTGGGGGGGCGGGGGGGCGTG
>DAOUBO010000351.1:0-1540 GCA_034432695.1 Anaerolineae bacterium
GCCGCTGGGTTCTCCTTCCACAAAGCCGACTTCCCATGCCGCTGCCGCAGGCGGGGCATCGGCTCGTATCCCAGAAAATCGCGCGGGAGAAGGGTCATGGCTTCCCATGCCTGCCCGGTCTGCTCCAGAATTAACCCGCAAGGGTGTCCGCACAACCCGCTCAGATACAGAAGTTCCAGAACTGCCGATTTCCCACTGTTGTTTGGCCCGATGAGCACATTGATCTTGCCTATGTCCTCTATCACACCAGACCGTATACCCCGAAACCGATGAACTACCAGTTTTCGGATCATCTTAGTGAACCCTCCAAAAATTGGATTGCCTCCTCTATGCTGCGGACGTCCCATTCTCCGCTCGGAGAGGCCTCCATCTGTCCCTTCGGAAGAACCTCTGTCCACCCTGCGAAGTCGGTTACAATTGCCCAGGCCTGAGCAGCCCACCTGGGGTCTGGAAGCCAGGCGAAGCCGCGAACTTCCAGTGCTCCCGTTTTTTCGGAGCGATAGACCCAACTGACAGCAATTTTGCTCCGGATGCGCACAACTTCCCCCCTTTCCCGCCAGTCCGAACTCCCAAAGAGGCGAACTTCATCCGCCAGGGGACTTTTCCAGCGATGGAAGCGCCATTCGTTTTTCAACGCTGGCGTGATGGGCACAACTCCATACCGTTCAACCAGAGAACTGACCTGAGGTGCAACCCGCTCCATGCCCGGCACGTCAACCCACCACGCCGGAGATGGGGGTTGGAACTGATACCGGAAGAAACCCAACTGTCTCAGGTCCGGCAGTTTCCCGACAGAAGGTGCGTCTCCCATCTTTTTCCACTTCCAATTCCAAGATTGAGCCTGTTGCCTTACCTCATCCCGGTTCTCAATCCGGAAAACCCCGTATCCCAGTTGCGGCTTCGCGCCCAGGTTGCCCCATTTTTCCAGAAAGAGAAGGAGGGATGCCAGCATGCCCAGAACTTCGGAATCACCGGTGAATCTGAGGACAAAAGTTCCCATCCGACCTGGTGGTAGAAACCATCCTCGCCTCCGATCAGGCGGGCGAACGTTGAGCATATCCGGTGGGGGATTCCAGGCCGGCTCAGTCCGATCGTCCACAATTTCCAGCCGAAACCGCCTCCGCCACCCCGTGGCACCAAACACCTGGCACGCATCGCACACCCCAGCCTCCCGCAGGCGCTGGTGTTCATCGGTTGCCCTGCTCTTGCGGTATTTTTCTTCATCAAATATGCACGTATGCTCACTCGGATCACACGCGCTTCCCCCCAACCCCCGCATGATGGCCTCATACCACCAGCGCAGGGAGCCGAGGAGGCCCGTTTCGTGGATGCGGTCCATGGTGCCGTCTATGCCGCCGGTCCAGATGGGGGTGAGAGTCTTCAGGTGGATCTTCAGGGAGGCCATGGGGGTCATCCGTTTCCTCCTTCCCGTAACGTCCGGTTATCCCGATTATACCGGCGCGGAACCGATCCGGGCAAGGGGCTATACAGGAGATTCGCTGTCGAGGGCCCCCACGCGATGTCGCGACCGCCCTGGAGC
>DAOUBO010000352.1:0-1750 GCA_034432695.1 Anaerolineae bacterium
CGTCCGGCTTCTGGTGGTGCGTTCGCTGGATGCCCCGATGTGGGGTGACTCCTACCAGCACGCCGTCATCGCCCAGTTGCTGGTGGACCACGGCGGGCTGTTTGATTCGTGGGAGCCATACACCCCCTACCGGGGGCTCACAGTTCATTTTGGCTTCCCTGTCGCAACGGCGCTCCTTTCCTGGGCGACCGGGATGGAAGTTGCCCGGTCCACGTTGCTGACCGGACAACTCCTGAACGGACTTGCTATATTAACCCTTTACCCTCTCGCCCTTCGGCTCTCCGGCGGAAACCGCTGGGCCGGGGTCGGCGCCCTCCTGGTCGCCGGGCTGCTCTCCCCGATGCCAGCCTACTATGTCAACTGGGGGCGCTTTGCCCAACTGGCCGGGCAGGCGGTGCTCCCCGCTGCCCTCTGGCTGCTGTGGGACGCGGTGGACAGGGGCCGCCTCTCCTGGGGCGCTGTTGCCCTGGCCGCGGTCGCGCTGGGCGGGATGGTCCTCCACTACTACCGGATGCCCTTCTACTACGCTACCTTCGTCTTGGCCTGGTTGATTGGTTGGGGACTTCCTACCTGGCGGCTGGATGGGCGGCGCTGGCTGGGCGCAGCGGGCCGGATGGCCCTGGTCGCCACGATGGCCGTGCTGCTCGTGCTTCCCTGGAGTTCCTACATCGCCGGTGGACGGCTGGCCGGCGCGGTGGAGGCCGGCACCTCCGCGCCGACGGCCTCGGAACTGGAGCGGGTGTGGGCCGACTACCAGGTCTGGCGGGACGTGGCCTGGTTCGTGCCCCGGCCGCTTCTGGGCGCCGCGATCCTGGCCCTGCTCTGGAGCCTGGTGCGGAGACGGTGGGCCATCGCTGCCTGCGCGCTCTGGGTCGCAGGACTGGCCGCCCTCGTCGCCGGGCGGCTCATCCGGCTCCCCGGCGCCAATCTGATGCAGAACTTTGCCGTCCTCATTGCCCTCTACATCCCCGTCGGGCTGATGGTCGGCTGGCTGCTCGGCGAGATCGCCCAGGTAGCGCAAGCCGCCGGTCCTGCATTGCGGAGAAACGCTTTCCAGTCCGGTGTGGTTTTTCTGCCCTTCCTCGCCATGGCACTGGCTGGTCTTCCAAAGCAGATGCGCATCGTGGACCCTCATCACATTATGGTCGCCCGACCCGACGTGCGGGCGATGGCGTGGATCCGCGAAAACGTCCCGGAGGGCGCTTTGTTCCTGGTGGAGGGTTTCCGGATATACAGGGGGCGTTCGGCCGTCGGCGCGGACGCCGGATGGTGGATCCCCCTTCTGGCCCGGCGGGCTAACACGATGCCGCCCCAGTACGCGTTGCTGAACGAGGCCCCGGTGGAACCGGGATATTCGCAGCGGGTCGTGGACCTGGTCGCCTTTCTGGAGGAACATCCACCGGCCTCCCCTGAAGGCCTCTCCCGATTGTGCGAGTGGGGGATCACCCACGTCTACATCGGGCAGGGACAGGGGAAGGTGGGAGCCGGGGCCGTCCAACTCTTTGCGCCGGATGACTTCGCCGATTCTCCGGCCTTCCGCCCGGTCTACCACCAGGACCGGGTCTGGATTTTCGCGCTGGACCATGCGGCCTGCGGAGGGGCTGGCCCGTGAGGAAGCCGCGCCGCTGGCTCACATTGTTCCTTCTGACCGGAGGAGTGGGCATTCTTCCCGCCCTCTTTCTGGAGGGGTTGCGCTTTGCCGCCGGTGCTCCCTTCTCCTGGGCCGGTCTGGCGGCCCGGTGGGGATTTG
>DAOUBO010000353.1:0-2094 GCA_034432695.1 Anaerolineae bacterium
CCGCGACCTGCGCACCGAACAGCCGTCACTGGAGGACGTCTTCCTGGCCCTGACGGGGCGGGAAATGCGGGAGTAGAGACTCAGGGCCCGAGAAAAGCCCGAAGCGCCTCCAGAACCTGCTCTATGTCTTGTTCCACATTGCCCCGCATTGGGGATTCTTCAAACACCCACCGGCCCTGCTTGTCCCTTCTCTGGAAGTGATGGGGGTAACTCCGGAGTTGGCGGATGGCCTCCACCCCTTCGTGCGGATAGTCATCCCAGCCCAAAATCCGCTTATCGCCGGAATAGGGGGCGGAGAGGTCAATCAGAGCGTAGGAATAACTCCCCGTTGAGGGGTCATAGTGGATGTCCAGAAAGACCGTCTCGCTGACGAACGCACGGACTTTCGCACCAACCAGGCGAACTTCGGTGAAAAGAGCGCTTTCGCGCAGCAAAAGGAGAACGGGGCGGTACCAGACCATCAAACGGATTCCAGAAAGCGCAGCAACTCATCCAGTTCGTGGCGAATGGCCCGCCATTCCAGGAGGTCCGCGTAGAGTGTGTGGTCGTCCGGGGAGACGCCCTCTTCACGGATACGCTGCTCCAGCGCTTCTATGGAGCCATATTTGGCCTGGAGACGGGCCGCTGCCCGCTTCAGGGCGAAAATACGCTCCACCGCTTCAGCAGCGATTCCCCGGAGAAGCAAGTCTTCGCCGGAGATGGGAAGAACTGTCGTAGCCTTCTGAATTAACTCCTGGATGGCCATCTCTTTCGCCATTGGATTCGCTCCTGTGTCATTATACTTGAAAATTCCGGGGAGGCAAGCATGCGCGGCCTGTTGAAACTGCTTATGGTTCAGGTAAAACTCTATCTGCGGGAGCCCATCGCCACTTTCTTCACCATCTTCTATGCGCCGATGGTGCTCCTGCTCTTCGGCGCCATCTACGGCAACGATCCCACCCCTTTCTTCGGCGGCCGGGGGACGATGGACGTCTCGGTGCCCTCTTACATTGGCCTCATCATCGTCACGGTGGGGCTCATTGGCCTGCCCATCGGCACGGCGGCGGCGCGCGAGAGCGGCGTCCTGCGGCGCTTCCGGGCCACTCCGCTCCACCCGCTGGCCTACATCATCAGCGACGTCGTCAGTTATCTCCTGATGACCGTACTGGGCGTCCTGCTGCTCATCCTGACCGGTCAACTGGCCTTCCACGTCCGGTTTGAGGGGAACATCCTGAGCGTGCTGGCGGGCTTCCTTCTGGGGACGATGGCCTTCTTCGCCCTGGGGTATCTGATCGCCGGACTGGCCCCCACGGCCCGCATCGCGCAGACCGTCGGGATGGTGCTGGCGTTTCCCATGATGTTCCTCTCCGGGGCAGCCATGCCCCTGGAAGTCCTGCCGGCGAAGGTTCGGGCTGTCAGCCATTACATCCCGCTGACCCACGTGGTGACGCTGATGAGAGGGCTGTGGTTCGGCGACGCGTGGAGCCAGCACGGGACGGAGGTGGCGGTGCTGGCGGGGTGTCTGGTGGTCGGCGGGGCGCTCGCGGCGCGAACGTTCCGCTGGGAGTGACCGCTATCCGAAAGCCAGCGCAATCAGCGCGGCCGCGATGCGGCTGCGCCGCGCCCCGTCCTCCGGCCAGGGAGGCAGGGCGAGCACCCACGCACCCGGAAGTTCCCGCACCATCCGCCCCACCAGTTCGGGCCGGACCACGGCCAGCCCCAGCCGGAAAGGACGGTGACGGAGCACCTCCAGGCCGATAACCCATCCCTCGCCCCGCTCTATTTCCAGCGGGCCCACCTCATCCAGCACGAAAAGGTCGCAGGGGACGCTGGAGACCAGAACCGCGGCGCCCCAGGCGAGGGCCTCGGGATCAAAGACGTAGGGGCCCAGCCGGATACCGTTCCCATCCGGCAGGGTCAGAGGACGGGCATGCCCGGTCCCGACATCCACAACGATGCGGACGGAGCCTTCGCCGCGCAGGGTCAGCAATCCCCCACAGGCACCCCCCCTTTCCTGCGCCAGCGTCACCACCTCCCGGCAGAGGGTCGTCTTGCCTGCGCCCCGGGGGCCGGTCAGAAGGCAGAGGAGGGGGCGGCGGGGCGGCGAAGCCGCCC
>DAOUBO010000354.1:0-2944 GCA_034432695.1 Anaerolineae bacterium
ACCGGCGTGCCCACCGACCTTTCCGACGCCGGCCTGGAGCGGGCCGCGGAGGAGGCGCTGGCCGCTGCGCGCCTTCAGCCGGAGGACCCCCATTTTCCGGGATTGCCGGAGCCGGTCCCCGTAGAGCCGGCCCCGGCCTTTGACGAACGGACCGCTGCGTATACCCCCGAAGACCGGGCGCGCGAGGTCGCCATCATCTGCCGGAGGGCACAGGAGGCAGGGGTCTCGGCCTCCGGCGCGTTCCGCACGGCGGTTCACGGGTTCGCCGGCGCCAAGAGCCACGGCCTCTTCGCCTACCACCCGGCCACCATCGCCGACCTGACCACCGTGGTGATGACGGAGACCAGCGCGGGGTACGCCGCGGGCGCCGCCTGGCAGGTGGAAAAGGTGGACGTCGTCGGGCTGGGGGAGCAGGCCATCCAGAAGGCCCTGCGGGGGCAGAATCCCCGGCCTCTGAAGCCCGGCGTCTACACCGTCGTCCTGGAGCCCTCCGCTGTCGGCGACATCGTGGACTTCATCGCCGGGATGGCGGGCGGAATGGCCGTCGCCGAGGGACGAAGCTGGATGACGGGGCGGGAAGAAGGAGAGCCGGTCGCCGCCCCCGCCATCTCCATCTGGGACGACGGGAGAGACCCTGCCGGCTGGCCGCTTCCCTTTGATTTTGAGGGCATGCCCCGCCGGCGGGTGGATATAATTCGGGAAGGGCGCGTCGGCAGCCCCGTCTACGACCGACGGCGGGCCGCCATCGCCGGCCGAACCTCCACGGGCCACGCGCTCCCTCCGGTGAACCCCTTCTCCCCCTGGCTCACGGCGGCCTCCGCCGGGCCGCTTCCTCTCCACCCCATGATGGGGCCAGGGGAGCATACCCTGGAGGAAATGATCACCTCCACCGACTACGGCCTCTACATCACCCGCTTCCACTACACCCGCGTCGTCCACCCGCGCGAGGCGGTCATCACCGGCATGACGCGGGACGGGACCTTCCTGATTGAGCAGGGGGAAATCACCGTCCCCGTCCGTAACCTGCGATTCACCCAGAGTTACGTGGAAGCGCTGGCGAAAGTGGAAATGGTGGGACGGGAGGTCCATTGCGAGCGGCCTGATTTCACTATCGTGCGCGCGCCAGCGCTGAAAATCTCCGAGTTCCGCTTCACCGGAGCGACGGAGTTTTAGCGCGTAGCGCGTAGCGCGTATCGTGAATCGCTTATCGCGTATCGCGTATCGCGAATCGCTTATCGCGTATCGCATATCGCGTATCGCTTATCGCGAATCGCTTATCGCGTATCGCTTATTGCGTATCGTTATTCGTGGGGTGCTACGAAGTGGGGTGATGTTCCAGGAACCCTTTGTGTCCTTCGTGGCAGATAGATGAAGAGACGGGCGACCCGGTTCCCTCTCCTGGTTTACACCCCCCTGCAGCGCTGGGGCTCTCTGGGGCTGCTGACGGCGATCGTCACCGGGGCTTTCTGGCTGCTTTTCCCGCGCATCTTCGGGCCCCTGTTGACCCACCATCTGCTCTTCATCGCCGTCCTCTCCGGCCTGACGCTCTGGGCCTACGGCTCCTTCGCCCCTCGCGTCGCCCACGTCCGCTGCGAACCGGCGGCGCTTCGCCTCCAGGGCCCCCTGATGCCCCTGCTCATCTCCTACCGGCGCGTGGAACGAACGCGCACAGTCCCGATGGGCGCCGTCTTTGACCCCCGGAAGGACCGGGCTGCCCGGCGCTGGCCACCGGAGTACCTGGATATGACCGCCGTGGCGGTAGACCTGAAGGGCTATCCAGTACCGCCATGGTGGCTCCGCCTCTGGTTTGACCGCCACCTCTTCCAGCCGGACCGGCCTGGTCTGGTGCTGCTGGTGCAGGACTGGCTGGCCCTTTCCCAGCAACTGAACGGAGCGCTGAGCGCCTACCGGGCCCGTCAGGCCCGTCGGTAGAGGAGTTCGCACCTACAGGAGGAAAGATGCGATTCGCCACCCTGGACCGGCTGAAGGCCTGGCTGGACCGCCTGGCCCGTGAATCCGACCTGATCGCCCCGCGCGACGTGGACGGCCACGTCCTCTACCGGCCAGTGTCCTCCAGCGAAGAAATCCTCTTTGAGTACGAACGGCCGGAACTCTCCGCCAGGGACTACCTCTTCCCGGCGACGGAGGTCCTGCTCCGCATTGAGCAGAGGGGGAAGGACGTCGCGCTGGAGGAGGTCCTGCCGGACCGGCGACAGGTTCTCTTCGGCATCCGTCCCTGCGATGCCCACGGCCTGGCGGCCATAGACGCCCTCTTCCTGCGCCAGGACCCGCCGGACCGGTACTATCAGCACCACCGGGAGCGGACCGTCCTGGTGGGTATGGCCTGCACCCGGATGTGGGAGGGCTGTTTCTGCACCTCTATGGGCGGTGGCCCGGCCGACCCGACCCACCTGGATGTCCTGGTCCGCCCCGGTACGGAGGGTGGGTTTTTCCTCCAGCCGATCACCCCGAAGGGCGTCGCGGTTCTGGAGGGGCTGGAGATCACCGAACCCCGGGGGGAGCCGCTCCCGGTGGAGGAATACAGCGAACCGGTCCCGGTGATGGGGACGGCGAAGTGGCGGGCCCTCTTTGAGGAGCAGCGGCTCTGGATGCGGCATGGCGAGCGGTGTCTCAGTTGCCGCATCTGCACCTACGTCTGCCCCACCTGCCGCTGTTTTGACGTCACCGACCGGGTGGTGGACGTCCGGCCCGGCGTCACCCGCATAGAGCGCATCCGGGCGTGGGACGCCTGCACCAGCCCCAATTACCGGCGGGTGGCGGGCGGGCACAACCCCCGGCCCACCAACTGGGAGCGGCTCCGCAACCGCTTCATGTGCAAGTTCTGCTACTACCCGGAGGACTTTGGCCCGCTGGGCTGCGTGGGCTGCGGGCGATGCATCGTCTCCTGCCCGGTGGATATTGACATCACCGAGGTGATGCGGGA
>DAOUBO010000355.1:0-1758 GCA_034432695.1 Anaerolineae bacterium
GGAGCGGCTGGTTGCTCTCTATCTGCGTACCGCCGACCGGGTGGCGGAACTCCTGGCCCAGAAAGGGGCCTGGGAGGAAGTCCTGACGGTCTGCCAGGAGATTCTGGCCCGTGACCCCTGCTGGGAATCGGCGTACCGGTGGATGATGCTGGCTTATGCCCGGACGGGCCGCCGGGCGCAGGCGGCGCGGGTCTATCAGCGCTGCGTTCAGCGGCTCCGGGATGAACTGCAGGTGGAGCCGTCGCCCTCCACCGTCCGGCTCTACGAGACCCTCTGCGGCGCTCCGTGACGGTGGAGGGGCGGCAAGGCCGCCCCCGGCGGTGTAACCCCTGTGTAACTCCCCGGTAACCTCTCCGGTGTATACTGTACCCGACTCGTCTCCCCGCAAACGCGCCGGAGTCCTGCCATGCCCGGCACCACCATCGCTTCTTTCATCCTGCGCTTCATCCGGGAGTCGTCGCCAGGCGTCCCGACGACCACCTGGCGCGGCATCGTCCGCCATATCCAGACCGGAGATCAGTACGGCTTCACCCGCCTGGAGGACGCCATGTCCTTCATCGCCCGTCGGGTGGAGGCGGCCGGGGAGGCGGGAGAACCCAGAGAGGAGGAGCCGGAATGCGTCTGAAAGACCGGGTCGCCCTCATCACCGGCGGCGCGGCGGGCATCGGCCAGGCCACCGCGCTGCGCTTCGCCGAAGAGGGGGCCAAAGTCGTCATCTGCGACGTCAACGAGGACCTGGGCCGCCAGACAGCATCTATGCTGGGGCCCGACGGTGCTTTCTACCGGGTGCGCGGCACGAGCGGGCAGTGGGTCGAGGCCTGGGTGCACGATGGCGCCGCCCGCTACGGCCGGATAGACATCCTGGTCAACAACGCGGGCATCCTGCGGGACGCCCAGCTGGTCAAGTACAAAGACGGCCAGGTCGTTGGCCAGATGTCCGAAGAGGATTTTGACCGGGTGGTCGCGGTCAACCTGAAGGGCGTCTTCAACTGCACCCAGGCCGTTGTGCCCTATATGATTCGCCAGGGCGGCGGGGTCATCCTGAACGCGTCGTCGGTAGTGGGCATAGACGGCAATTTCGGCCAGACCAACTACGTCGCCACCAAGGCCGGCGTCATCGGGATGACGAAGGTCTGGGCACGGGAACTGGGGCGATACGGCATCCGGGTCAACGCCGTTGCGCCCGGCTTCACCCTCACCGATATGGTCCGCCAGATGCCGGAGAAGGTCCTGGAAGGCATGCGGGCCCGCATTCCCCTGGGCCGCCTGGGCGACCCCCGCGATATCGCCAACGCGTACCTCTTCCTGGCCTCCGACGAGGCATCGTACATCACGGGGGCGGTGCTGCGGGTGGACGGGGGGATTGTGGTGGGGACGTGAGGAGGGCCGATGATCGTCGGGGACTGGATCGGGCGGCGAGCGCAACTGACGCCCCACAAGGTCGCGCTGATAGACACCCTCAACGGCAACCGGCCCATCACCTACCAGGAGTGGAGCCGCGCGGTCAACCGCACCGCCCGTTTCCTGGGGGAGCGGCTGGGCGTCCGCAAAGGGGACCGGGTGGCTGTCCTGGCCCACAACTGCGTGGAGTACCTGGACATCTGGTTCGCCCTGGGCCGCATCGGGGGGATTCTGCAGAACCTCAACTGGCGTCTGACCCCTTATGAACTGGAGGGGCTGCTGGCGGACGCGGCACCGGGCGCGCTGGGCTACGGAAGCGAGTTCGGCCCCCCGGTGAATGCGCTGCGGGGGAGGGCG
>DAOUBO010000356.1:0-6544 GCA_034432695.1 Anaerolineae bacterium
GCACGTCCAACCCCCGCCGCCCCCCCACCCGCTCGGGCGGGGGCGGCGCCCGCCGCCGGCATCGCGGCCACGGCGACCGGAGCCGCCGCGGTCACGCCCAGCCGCTCCTCCAGCATCTTGACCAGTTCGGCGGCTTCCAGAAGCGTCAGCTGGCTGATTTCCTCCACCAGTTTCTGCAGATCGGCCATTCCTTAACCTCCTTGAGTTTACGTTTCACGTTCATTTCACGCTTCACGCGCGACGTTTCGCGGCTCACGCCGCCTGTGCTGCCGGGCTTTTGCCCTCCAGTTTGTCTACGTAGGCCTGGAGCACGTTCAGGACCTGCCGGATGCCCGAGGCAACCACACCGACCACCTGGGAAGCGGGGGCCTGGATGGCGCCCAGGACCTGTCCCAGGACGACCTCTTTCGGCGGGAGGTTTGCCAGCGCCGCGACCTGGGCAGGCGTGATGGGGCTCTTGCCCAGCAGCCCGCCCTTAACGGCGAAGTTCTCCCGCCCTTTGGCGAAGTCCTGGATCGCCTTTGCCGCGGCGACGACCTCCCCGTAGCAGAAGGCCACCGCGACCGGTCCCTCCAGCCACTCCCCCGGCATCTCCAGCCCCAGTTCCCTCAGGGCCCGCAGGAGCAGCCGGTTTTTCACCACCTGATAGGTGGCCTGGCTGTTGCGCAGGGACCGGCGCAGTTCTTCAATCTCCGCCACCCGCAGCCCGCGGTAGTCTGTCAGGATGATCCCCTGGCTGTTCCGCAGGTGCTCCAGATACTGCTGGACGCGCTCTTCTTTGCGTTCTCTTGTGATGGCCAATGGACCTCACCTCCCTTCTGAATAAAAACTCCCCGCGCCATGCCGACGCGGGGAGTTCCCGATCCCGAAGAACCGGCTCATTCTCCCGTGCCTCGGCAGGCGACTTTAAGCGCCCTTCGGCGCACCTGCTGTCTACGGCATCGGTTTGTGGTTCGCGGATCGCGTAGCGCTTATCGCGTATCGCTTATCGCTTATCGCGTATCGCGTATCGCTTATCGCTTATCGCGTATCGCTTATCGCTTATCGCGTATCGCGTATCGCTTATCGCGGATCGCGGATCGCGTGTTGCCGATGGGGATTTTCTACGCCGTTTCCAGTGCCTGAGCGGCGATCGGGTCCACCTTGATCCCCGGACCCATAGAAGCCGCCAGGGTGACCTTCTTGATGTACGTTCCCTTCGCCGCGGGCGGGCGGGCTTTCTTCACCGCTTCCATTACCGCAGCCAGGTTCTCCAGCAGGGCCTGCTCGGAGAAACTGACCCGCCCGATGGGAATATGGAGATTGGCGGTCCGATCCACCCGGAACTCCGCCCGACCAGCCTTCGCTTCCTCAATCACGCGAGGCAGGTCCTCCGGGGGCACCACCGTGCCGGACTTGGGGTTGGGCATCAGCCCGCGCGGGCCCAGGATTCGGCCCAGGCGACCCACTTTCCCCATCATATCCGGCACTGCAATAGCGACGTCAAAGTCCGTCCATCCGTCCTGGATCTTCTTGATCCCCTCGTCGTCGGAGATGATATAGTCTGCCCCGGCCTCTTCGGCGATGCGGGCCGCCTCTCCGGCCGCGAAGACCAGCACGCGCACCGGCTTCCCCAGCCCATGGGGAAGCCGCGCCACGCCCCGCACCTGTTGGTCCGCATGGCGGGGGTCCACGCCCAGGCGGATGTGCACGTCCACCGAGGCGTCAAAACTCGCGTACGACGTCTCTTTCACCAGCCGAATCGCTTCCTGCGGCGAGTAGAGTTTCGTCCGGTCTACCTTCTTCAGCGCCTCCAGATACTTCTTTCCTCGCTTCGGCATCGTTCCTCCCTGTGGTTCCGGCGGGCGTTTGCCCTTCCACCGGGTAGATTAATCCACAATTTCAATCCCCATGCTGCGGGCCGTCCCCTCCACCTGGCGCATGGCTGCCTCTATGTCCAGCGCGTTCAGGTCCTTCATCTTGATCTGCGCGATCTCCCGCAACTGGGCGCGGGTGATCCGCCCCACCTTGCTCCGGTTCGGCTCGGACGACCCCTTCTCAATCCCCGCCGCCTTGCGGAGCAGGTCCGGGGTCGGAGGGGTCTTGAGGACAAACGTGAACGACCCGTCCTGATAAATCGTCACCTCCACGGGGACGATATTGCCGACCATGGAGGCTGTGCGTGCGTTGTACTCCTTGCAGAACTGCATCAGGTTGACGCCGTGCTGGGCCAGCGCTGGCCCGACCGGCGGGGCCGGGTTGGCCTTCCCTGCCTCAATTTGCAGTTTCACCACCGCTTTGACTTTCTTCATCGCGCTCTCCCGCCTGCGATTTGCAATCTGCAATCTGCAACTGCAATCTGCAATCTGCTACACCCGCTCCACCTGCAGAAAATCCAGTTCCACAGGCGTATCCCGCCCGAAAAAGGAGACGAGCACCCGCACTTTGGCCCGCTCTTCGTCTATTGTATCCACGACGCCGATAAAATCCCGGAACGGCCCGTCGGTGATGCGGACTTTCTGGCCGGGTTTGAAGGTGACCTTCACCCGTGGAGCCTCGGCCTCCATCCGCTTCAGGATGGCCTGAACTTCCTCCGGACGGAGCGGGGTGGGGCGGTTCCCGATGCCCACGAAGCCCGTCACACCGGGAGTATAGCGGACCACCGCCCATGATTCGTCGTCCAGGATCATCTGGACCAGGATGTACCCTGGGAAGACCCGGCGTTCCACCGTCCGGCGCTTGCCCTGGCGGATCTCTATCTCCTCCACCGTCGGGACCACAACCTGGAAGATTTTATCCTGCATGCGCATTGTCTCAATGCGCTGTTCCAGGTTGTGTTTGACCTTGTTCTCGTACCCGGAATAGCAGTGGATGACATACCAGGCCCGCTCATCCGTCGGCTCGGATGAGGCCTCGGATGCATCCTGTTCCGCCGGGTCCTCGGCGACGGAGGGCGTTTCCCATTCTTCCCGGTCCTCCGGGCTTTCCCACTCGTCCTTGAATGCCTGCATGGCCGGATCGTTTTGTGCCTGGGCGGAGTTACTCCTCACGGCGGCCCAGGAGAATCCCGACTCCCACTCCCACGGCCAGCACAAGGAAGGCCAGGCCAATCAGCCAGGGATTGCCTTCCACAATCTTCGCCAGCCACCAGGAGAACAGCACGTCCATCACCCAGAGAAAGACTGTCATCGCGACGGTGACCGCCAGGACGATGCGGGTCAGCCGCCATGCTTCCTCGCGGGTGGGCCAGCGGACGCGCTTGAGTTCCACCTGCGTATCCCGAAAGTAGCGAACCAGTGCGTTTTCCCTTTTCGCCGCCACCATGTGCCTTCCATACATTTCAAGACACCGCCACAGGAGGCGGTGTCTTGAACGTTGATCGGGCTATGCCCGTTCAGAAACAAAAAAGGCAGGGGGTGCGGGACTTGAACCCGCAGCCTGCGGTTTTGGAGACCGCTGCTCTGCCTTGTTGAGCTAACCCCCTGTGCCTCCGGGCCCGGACGCTACTTGGTCTCCCGGTGCAGCGTGTGCTTCCGGCAGCGCGGGCAATACTTGCGCAGTTCCAGACGCGAAGGATCGTTCCGCCGATTCTTCTCGGTGGTGTAGTTCTGCTCTTTACACTCCGTGCACGCCAGCGTAATGGTCAACCGGATCGCTTTCTTGGCCATAGAAAACCCTGTGCTTACGCAATAGTCGCTGAGGCTTCGTGGATTCAGGAGCCCACGATGGGAATCGAACCCATAACCACACCCTTACCAAGGGTGTGCTCTGCCGATTGAGCTACGTGGGCTCGCCAGGTGGGCCGGGCTGGACTCGAACCAGCGAAGGCTGAGCCAGCGGATTTACAGTCCGCCCCCTTTGCCGCTCGGGACACCGACCCACAGAGCCGACGGCGGGACTTGAACCCGCAACGTTCCGCTTACAAGGCGGATGCTCTGCCGATTGAGCTACGTCGGCAGGTCGCGACCGGATTATACCATATTCCTGCCGGGGGTCAAGTCCCTTCCGCCGTTGCAAAGTATACCGCAAGATGGATGTTTTGTCAACCTCGCATCTGGCTACCGGACACTTTGCCTGAACTTCCGGGGAACCGAAGCGCTGAGCGGAGCGTAAGATTCATCAGCCCAATCCGTGTCCGAACCCCGGTGGAGGCAAAACGGGGCGAGGAGGCCAGGGGACTACGCGGGGCGGTTCCCGAGGCGGATCAGGACCAGGGCGATGGCCAGCAACACCGCGCCGGCCCCTGCTCCGATTTGCTGGAGAGGGCCGAAGCCGCCCCACTCCCCGACCCCCACCCAATCCACCGCGAAAACGCCCACTCCCAGGGCCAGAGCGACCATCAGCAGAAAAATTCCCAGTTGCCGTTTGGTCACCATACTCACGTTTCACGCCTCACGTTTCACGCCTCACGTTTCACGCCTCCCGCTTCCCGCCTTTCCACCTCACCGTCTCCCGCACGATCGCCGCGAAATCGGCGGCCCGGAGGCTGGCGCCGCCCACCAGTGCGCCGTCTATCTCCGGCTCCTGCACGAACTCAGCGATGTTGGCGGGAGTGACGGACCCGCCGTAGAGGATGCGGATGGTCCGGGCGACTTCGTCGCCGTAGAGGGCGGCCAGAGTGCCCCGGACTGTATCCCGGATGATTCGGGCGGCGTCGGTGCCATAGGCGGGGATGCCCGTCCCGATCGCCCAGACGGGCTCGTAGGCGATAACGATGCGCCGCGCGTCCGCGGCCTCCACGCCCGCCAGAGCGGCCCGGACCTGCGCGCCGACTACGGCTTCCGTCTCCCCGGCCTGATTCTGCTGCAGGTTCTCCCCGACGCAGAGAATGGGGGTCAGGCCGTGGGCCAGGGCGGAACGAACCTTCCGGTTGACCATCTCGTCGGTCTCGCCGAAGAGGTTGCGCCGTTCCGAATGGCCGAGGATGACGTAGTCACAGAGGCCCGTCAGCATGCGGGGGGAGACCTCGCCGGTGAACGCGCCGGCTTCCTCCCAGTGCATGTTCTGCGCGCCAACACGGATGGAGGACCCCGTCAGTGCCCGCCGGACGGCCTCCAGCGCCGGGAAGGGCGGACAGACGGCGACCTCAACCTTCTCCAGGCCTTCCACCATCGGGCGCAGTTCCGTCACCAGCGCGACGGCCTCCTCTATCGTCTTATGCATTTTCCAGTTTCCGGCGATGAGAGGGGTGCGCATTTTCCCGTTCCTTACTCAATGACTGGACTTGGATAAACCACCGGGATGTAAGCCGAAATTATGAAGTTTGAAAATTAATCCAGACACATAGTACAATCAGGGGAAAGTGCCGAGATGGGGGTGCACAACCATTCCAAAGCGATTCCGGATTGAATTAACCCCTGATCAGCGCCACAAAATGGAGCAAATGTGGGATACTGACTTCCTGTCACGCTGCTCTGCTATATCGGTCTATGTCCGGGTTAATTTGTCAAAAATCATAATTTCGGCTTCTATATGGGTGGCCTGTAGGCCGAAATGAATTTCGGCTTACATCTATATGGGCCTGTAGGCCGAAATGAAATTTCGGCTTCTATATGGGTGGCCCGTAGGCTGAAATGAATTTCGGCTTACATCTATATGGGTGGCCCGTAGGCCGAAATTTGGCTTACATCCTGGCGGTTTATCCAAAGCCCAGCTCTAACGAGAGGAGGACTCTCATGAACGATCTTCTCGCCCTTTTCTGGCTGCTCTTATTGCTGCAGGCTTTTATCCCCCTTTTCCAGAAACGCCTGCTCATCATGCGGCGCCAGGCCGCGATCCGGGCCATGGAGATCAAGCGCAGGAGCCGGGTCATCACGATGATCCACCGCCAGGAGACGATGAGCCTGCTGGGGTTTCCCATTGCCCGCTACATTGACATTGAGGACTCGGAGCGGGTTCTGCGGGCCATCCGGCTTACCCCGCCGGAGATGCCCATAGACCTGGTCCTCCACACCCCCGGCGGCCTGGTCCTGGCGGCCGAGCAGATCGCGTGTGCGCTGAAGCGCCATCCGGGGAAGGTCACCGTCTTTGTTCCCCACTACGCGCTCTCCGGCGGGACGCTGATCGCGCTGGCCGCGGACGAAATTGTGATGGACCCCAACGCTGTGCTGGGCCCGGTGGACCCGCAACTGGGAGGGCCGCAGGGGCACTACTACCCGGCGGCGTCCATCCTGAAAGCGCTGGAGGAGCCGAACCCCAATCGGGACGACCATACGCTGATCCTGGGGGACGTGGCCCGCAAGGCCATCCGTCAGGTTTATGAGACGGTCTTTGCCCTGATCCGGGACAAGATGCCGGAGGAACAGGCGAAGGAGATTGCCCGCGCGCTCAGCGAGGGGCGCTGGACCCACGATTACCCCATAGATTACGAGCAGGCGAAGGCGCTGGGGCTGCCGGTGAGCGATGAGATGCCGCGGGAGGTCTACGACCTGATGGACCTGTATCCGCAGACCTCCCAGCAGCGGCCGGGGGTGGAGTTCATCCCGATGCCCTACCACCCCTCCCAGCCCCCGCGCCGGGGCCGACAGGGATAAACGAGGGCGGCGGGGCGGCGGCCGATGCCGCC